>CAJQOK010000320.1 GCA_905479905.1 uncultured Aliterella sp. | reverse complement strand
CCCCAAATCGGGGGCAATGTCTTCAAAGCTTTTGACTACGGCTGTACCAGAAGCTTTGCTAATTTGGTTAAGGGCATCAACACCTCGCTGATAGCGGACTTCGTTAGTTTCTAGTTGGCGTTGGCTATTTAAGTCCGGCTGAGGACTAGCATTAGGGATTCCTTGCTGTCTAAGTTTGGTCAATACACTTTGTGCGGTTGCAACCACTGTAAGTGTTTTGGGATAACCTGCATAAACCGTCATTTGTAGCAATAACTCTTTTACCTCGGTTTCCGTTGCACCAGCACGAATTGCCCCTTCGATATGATACCCAATAGTACTATCATGATTGCCAATAGCAATTAACATAGCCAAGGTTGCTAGTTCGCGAGACTTCAAGCTCAGTCCAGAGCGATTCCAAATTTCACCATGAGCAAATTCGACTGTTAGCCGCGACAGATCAGGAGCAATATTTGCAAACTGAGAAGCAATAGTTCTAGCTTTATTACCCCCTGTTTGACGTAAATTTTGGATTCCAAGCTGAAAGCGATCGCCTTTTGGTCTTGCGGAAACTGGTTTAAAATCAATTTTGCGTTCTGCAAATACTTCCCGTGCAATTGTCATACCATCTTGCGCTGCGGGAAACCCTGCGTACACAACAGCGTGAATAATTGTTTCTACCACTTCTTGAGGACTACAGCCGACATTTAGCATCCCGTGAATATGGTACTTGAGTGGCGATCGCACCGAACCCATTGCAGTCAATGCCGCAACGTTGGCAATTTCTCGCTCTTTTAATTCAAGTCCCGGTCGAGACATAATATCGCCAAAAGGATATTCCACGTTTAATCGGGCTAATTCTGGAAAAAATGTTTCAAGAGGACGCAAAGCGCGATCATAGTCAGCGCCACCAATACGTTTAAGAGTTTCCAGTCCGCGAGTATAGCGATTATTTTTTTTAGGATCTGCTTGAGTCATAGTTTTGTTTCCAGCGAGAATACCTGCAATTAGTGTAGCGATCATTGTAGAAATAGACCCTAACAACCACCGTCGTTTTGTTTTCTGGGTGGGAAGCATAGTTTTTTACCTAATTCTTTTTGGTGCAGTTTAATCAGTGAATATAGTCAGAAAATGCTGCCATTAGCTAAAGGTTCAAGTTTGTGTAAACTTGTTGCTTCGATAGGTTTAGCTAGAGTGACTTCATAGGATTGTAGAACCTGGTTAACGTAAGGCTGTTGAAAGTGAGCATCAAGAGCGGCTTGACTGTTCCAGTTTTCATAAAGCACGAAACGAGTAGGATCGTTTTGGATCTTCCAGCAAGTTAAAAGTGACACAGCCTGCTTCAGCACGAGTTGGGGCAAGTAAACTAAGTAAATCCTCTTTCATCTGCTGCTCCATGCCAGGTTTTGCTTGGATATGGGCGACAACTGTTAGCAGATTTTCTGCCATTGGGAACCTCCTTTAGTTTGAGTTCGACGATAGAATCTAAAATGCCAATGGCGATTATTTGCTCGTAACAACGATTTTTGCTTGTTACTGAGATTACCGAATACGATTATTTGATTACTGAGCAACCAACACTTGATGAACACCGCGACCAAGATTGATCGCGTATCCTGTGAGTCGTAAAGCAGGCTTTGGAGCTTGAAGCACTTGCCATAGCTCAATTTCGCCTTTGGGTTTAGCTGCAAAGTATTCGTAAACCGTAACGGCTAGATATTTACCACTGGCATCAAACGCCGCACTCTCTGGCAGAATGCCCTCAAACGAGTAATCATCAAGTTTGGTGAGACGACCAGAGGTGCGATCGAGTGTCATTAGACTGAGTGAGGCTTGGCGAGAAAATCGGGGCGAATTTCCTGGAAACAACGTGCCGCGCATATTCACAGTTACAACTCGCGTACCATCGGGGCTAATTGCCAGACTTTCGGGTGAAATATCAGCCGTCGCGGTTGAGACAACCCGATGTTGGGCGCTTACTGCTGAAGTGTTCAGTTCCGCCAAGCGAATCACTGATACAGTTCCTCGCTTCTCAGGTAGGCGTTGCTCCAAAGTTTTGACTCGCTCGCCAAAATTACGTCCCCAATTGCTAGTTAGAAAGAAACGACCATCAGGTGTGAATTGTCCGCTAAATGGATCTTTGCCGACATTGACAGGGCGACCCCAGGGAATCAGTTGGGAATTACCTGTGCGATCGCGTTGCAGTTCAAAAAAGGCGATTTGATCGCGGTAATCAAGATTCACTGCCAAATATCGTCCCGACGGATGCCATTGCACCTGACTCACATACATACCTGCTTGGAAACGCTCCGAGTCCGGCTCAATTCCTAACTCACGAAGCGAAATCTCAATCGGTTGCCCCAATACGCTATTTTTAACTGAGACTAAAATAATTTCCTTATTCGGGGTTTGGGTTGAAATCGCCAACAGCGTTCCATCAGGATGCACATCAACGGTTTCTGGGCTAGGCGCGATCGCCATTCGACTGCGAACTACTGGACGGCTAGGGTTTACAAGATCGATCGCGCGCTTATTGCTGTCCTGGTGGAAGTTGTTTTCTGTGTGTTGCACCCACTGGCATTGCTCCTAGCGTTTCCACTACAAAGCCTGTGCGCCCATTGGGTGAAAGAGCGAGGGCATAGGGTGCGCCTGTCACCCAATTCGAGGCAGGGATTTGAGCAACTGCGTTCTGACTTCCATTCAAGGGTAGCTTGACGAGCGAGAGCGTATCGGTTGCAGAATTTGGTTTAGGCAACTTGCCATCATGATAGGTGCTGGAAAGAAAGTCACCATCAGAAATCGCGGCAATATAACGCCCCGCGAAGTTGGGTAGCTGTGAGACTGGCGGCATCTGTTGAGCATCAATCGATCGATAGGTAGAAAGAATGGTTAACGTAGCAAATGCCACAATGAACGCAGCCATATAGCGAGTCATCTTCATGGCGAAATTCTCCTTTGCTCATCATCAGGTGGTTTAGTTTTGCTCAGAGTCATGACTTTTATGGGTTCTGCAAATATCTCCTCATAGGTTTTCACAACTTGCTTAACGTAGGGTTGTTGACGATGAGCATCAAGGGCTGCTTGAGTCTTCCAGTTTTCATAATGTACGAAATGAGTAGGGTGTCTTCCAGCAAGTCAAAAGTGACACAGCCTGCTTCAGCACGAGTTGGAGAAAGTAAACCTAGTCAATTCTGCTCTATTCGCCCTACTAATCCAGGTTTCGCTTTGATGCAGGCAACAAGTGTTAAGAATGAGTGTGTCATGGTTTTTTTTATTGATAATTGTGAAATGACTGAACAATCAAAACTTGATGACGACCTTGCCAAAATACTGACTGCTTTCTAGATAGGCAAAAGCTGCAAGGGTTTAACTAATGATCTTCTTCGCAATCATAGCGATGGCTTTAGCATACATTCATGCTTAGAATAGTACAATAGCTTTTTTAAGCACTATTTTCGTGCGAAAAAAGCAATAATGTGTCAATTACAAGATTTAGAAGTTTTTGTTCAAGTAGTAAAAAATGGCAGCTTTGCCGCAGCAGCCGCAAAATTACAATTAAATCCGTCTGGGGTGAGTCGTCGAATTAGTAACTTAGAAGAAAGTATTGGAGTACGGTTGCTCAATCGGACTACTCGGAGCTTAAGTTTGACGGAGGTAGGAAGTCGCTATTTCCATCGCTGTACCAGCATCTTGGCAGACATTGAAGAAGCAAATAGCGAAGCAAAGCAACACAGTGAGGAACCACAAGGAGCTTTAGTAGTAAGTTGTTCAACCTATTTTGCTCATCAACACGCGATCGCACTGCTGCCTGATTTGCTCGAACGCTATCCGCGATTGAGATTAAAACTAATGCTGACTGATGATGTAGTAGATATTGTCAACGAAGGAATTGATGTAGCAATTCGCGTTGGTGAAATTGCTGATTCCTCACTGATTTCCCGAAGATTAATTGCTAACCGCCGGATTGTTTGTGCTGCACCCAGATACATTGAGCGACATGGCGCGCCCTCAACTCCAGACGATTTGGCGCATCACAATTGCCTAAAATTAAATGCTCGTAAAACAACACTGAATCAATGGCGATTCAAAGATTCCCTAGGAATTAGAGAAATCGGCGTACGAGGAAACTTTGAAGTTAATAGCGGCGAAGCACTATATGAAGCAATATTAGCGGGTTTAGGTATTGGTAGAGTAACGGCTCCTTTGGCAAACAAAGATATCCAGTCCGGTCGATTAATTCACTTGTTGCAAGAGTACGAAGACGATCGCGATCTCAGTATCTATGCGGTGTTCCCTAGCAATCGGTATTTGTTACCAAAACTTAGAGTGTTTGTTGATTTCCTCGTCGAGAGTTTCTCTCAAGAGTAACGCCGTTGATATGTCGTGTTCCTAGACATCAATTCATACTTTCATCTTCTCCTTTTACCATCTGCACCCTTTTTTCTGCCAACGGCCCCGGTGGTTGCAATTGTTTTCGTCCATTTTGAATCACTCGCAGCATATCGTGTAACTGCTGTTCAATATCTTTAAGCGCATTATCGGCGTAAGCATCTGCACCAACTTGGATTTCTTTGGCTTCGGTAATCGCCTGATTACGCATTTGCTCTAATTCTTGCGCCAGTTGCAAACGTGCTTGTTCAATTTCTATTTGACTTTGCTCTAAAGCAAGCTCACACTCTTGCTGTACTTGATTTTGCAGTAATGTCGCCTCTTGGTGAGCTTGGCGCAAAATCTCAGTTTCATTAAGTATCCGTGTAGCTCTAATTTTTGCTGTCTCGACAATTTGCTCGGCTTCTAATTGCGCTTGTAAAATAATTTCTTTTTTCTGCTTAACAATGGCTTTGGCTTCCTCAAAAACTACTGGTAAATTTACTCGCACTACGTCTAATTGATCTAGCAAGCGTTCTTCATCTACCAAAGTGCGCCGTGTTAGAGGGATATTTGGACTAGCAAGCACCATTTCCTCAATGCGGTTCAATTCTTGCTGAATATCTACATTGCTACCCGCAGAAGGCGGCTCTACGGGCGGATTTTGATTATTTTGGTCGGAGTCTATTTTAGATGATTCTTTGCGTGACATCGGTAGAGTTCTATTGCGACGTGCTGAGGGACAAGATGATCGACACAGCCACCAAATCTGGCAATTTCTTTGACTTGACTGCTACTTAAAAAACTATACTCATTGGAAGTTGCCAGAAACACTGTTTCTATTTCTTTAGAAAGGGTGTTGTTAGTGTGAGCCATTTGCAACTCTACTTCAAAGTCAGAAAGCGCCCGTAAACCTCGCAACAAAACTTGTGCTTGTATCATTTGGGCATAGTTTACAGTCAAACCTTCAAAGCTGTCTACTTCTACATTAGGCAAATGTTGGGTAGATTGGCGAATTTGCTCTAGACGTTCTTAGACGCTAAATAAGGGCGTTTTGTGGGGATTTCTGAGTACGGCGACAATTACCTGCTCAAATAATCGACAGCCACGTTCAATAATATCAAGGTGTCCTAAGGTAATAGGGTCAAAGCTTCCAGGATAAATTGCTTTCACAGCTTAAAAAAAAGTGTCGTTTGTCTTTGCAATATATCAGTTATCTAGGTAGCCGTTTGTGCCTATTTTTAAGTAATGACCAAACTAAAAGTTATAACTAGATAATCAAAGCTCTATCTAAAGGCAGAGAAAATTAATATTACGCACATTTATATAAATAAATTTAGCAGATTGATTGTTGTCAGTACCTTAATTTTGTCTTCTTCCTTTCTATTAATAAAAAGTAATAACTCTATCCAAGCTCAGACTAATGTTAATTCTACTCAGTGGCAACAATTTACTGACCGAGCAGGCGGATTTTAAGTTTTTTTACCTCGTAAACCTAAAGAAACTATAGAGCCTGTAGGCATGGGAGTGGGTGCGGGTACTTTACATAACTTTTTTGTTGAGTTGCAAAATAGCACTTACGGAATTAGTTATGTAGATTTCCCTAATATTTCGGGTGACTTGAATACCTATAACACCGGGCGGGGGCAAATCACTGGAGATGGAATTATTGGCTTATCCCGTGCTTGGATTAGTGCCGGGGTATCGAGTGTCATTGTGTCTCTGTGGCTAGTGCCAGAGCAGTCTACATCTACCTTGATGACCAATTTTTATCAAAATAGGCAAAAGAACCCCGATAAAGCTCAAGCGTTGCGTCAGGCTATGTTACAGGCGATGAAGCAAAACCCTAATCCTAGAGATTGGGCGGCATTTACATTAATTGGGGAAGCTGAGTAAGCCACTTAGACCATTCTTAGCGTTGTATATTGCAGATAGGACTTAAATCGATTTTCTCTTAGCAGTAATGTTTGTGGCTAACTACTTATGAATCCAGAAACCTTAGCAAAATTACGGAGCTTCTGCATTGATGAGGTAGCGTTTGAACAACTCAAACAGACTCTGCAAGCTGAGATTCAACCCTTAGAGCAAGAAATTAAACAGGCGCATTTGTTAGTTGATCAGCATAAAGCTTTGTTTCGAGCGATCGCGCGTTTGCGAGAACCTTTAGAAGTAGAGCCAATTTTTCGCGCTACAGCCATCGAAGTCCGCCAACTTTTAAAATCAGACCGCGTAGGAATGTTTCGTTTTTACCCCGATTCTGGCTGCAATGATGGCGAATTTGTCTCTGAAGATGTCGATAGCGCCTTCTCTTCAGCTAAAGAAAAAAAAGTTAGCGACTTCTGTTTTGGCGATCAATTTGCCATTCATTATCAAAAAGGTCGGGTGCAGGCTGTAGCTGACATTTACAACGCCGGACTCAGCGATTGTCATATCAAAATTTTGTCCCAATTTCAAGTACGAGCAAATTTAATCGTCCCGTTATTGCAAGGAGAAAAACTCTGGGGACTACTTTGTATTCATCAATGCAGCGCTCCTCGATCATGGCAGCAAATCGAAATTGAGTTTGTCAGCCAAATTGCTAACCACTTGGGGGTTGCTCTCAAACACGCCGAGCTTTTGCGCTCCTTGCGCCTAGAAATCGATGAACGTCAGCAAGCAGAACAGCGATCGCAGACTTTAAATAAAGGACTGCAACAAGCCATTCAAGAACTAAAGGCGGTAAATAAAGAGTTAGAAGCCTTCAGCTACTCCGTCTCTCACGACTTACGCGCCCCCTTGCGTAGCATTGACGGCTTCAGTCAGGCTCTACTAGAAGATTGTACCGAACAACTAGATTCAGTAGGGCAAGACTATTTGCGGCGGATTCGTCTAGCTACTCAACGGATGGGACACTTGATCGATGATATGCTCACACTCTCGCGGGTGACGCGCAGCGATATGCACGTAGAATCTGTAGACCTCAGCCGCCTAGCGAGAAGCTTCTGTACCGACTTACAGCAAACTGAGCCAGAAAGACAGGTAGAGTTCGTTATCCAATCAGGATTAGTCGCTCAAGGAGATCCTAACTTGCTGCAAGTAGTGTTAGAAAACTTGCTCAACAACGCCTGGAAGTTTACATCTAAACACCCACAAGCAAAAATTGAGTTTGGCGCAATAGCTCAACCTAACGGAACTTTAGCTTACTTTGTGCGGGATGATGGCACAGGTTTTGATATGGCTTATGCCGATAAATTATTCTCCCCATTCCAGAGATTGCACGCCAGCCATGAATTTCCTGGTAATGGGGTTGGACTTGCCACTGTGCAGCGCATTGTGTATCGCAGTGGGGGACGAGTTTGGGCAGAAGGAGCCTTGGAGGAGGGGGCAACATTTTACTTTACATTAGAGGCAGAGGAGGTTGAGGTATGAATGCGATCGCAAGTCCCAAAACAATATTATTAGTAGAAGATAATCCTGATGACGAGGCGCTGGCAATCCGCGCCCTCAAACGCCATCACATTAGCAATCAAGTAATCGTTGCCCATGATGGAGTTGAAGCTTTAGAATACCTGTTCTGCACGGGTATGTATGCCGATCGCGATATTAACTTCAAACCTACAGTAGTGTTGCTAGACCTCAAGCTACCCCGCGTTGATGGACTAGAAGTTTTGCGTCGTTTGCGGGGAGATGATCGCACAAAACTATTGCCCATAGTAGTTTTGACTACTTCCAGCGAAGAACAAGATATGCTCAACAGTTATAGCCTTGGTTGCAACAGCTATATCCGTAAACCTGTAGATTTTGTTCAATTCTCAGAAGCAATTCGCCAACTGGGGATGTACTGGCTATTAATGAACGAACCACCGCCTCTTTAGCACCACAAAATTAAGAAAGCAACAACCATGAAACTGCGGGTTTTGATTGTCGAAGATTCTGAAGATGATATGCTCCTAATGCTGCGAGAGCTAAATAGGGGTGGGTATACTCTTGATTACGTGCGAGTTGATACCCCTGTTGCTATGGAGGCGGCTTTAGATCGTCAATTGTGGGATATTGCGATCGCCGATTACACTTTACCAGCCTTTAGCGCTCCCGAAGCCCTTAAATTGCTCCAAAATCGGGGTTTAGATATTCCTTTTATCATTGTTTCTGGCACAATTGGCGAAGAAATTGCCGTTGCTGCCATGAAAGCTGGAGCGCACGATTATATTATTAAAGGCAGTCTAACTCGTTTGCTCCCGGCGGTAGAACGGGAACTAAGAGAAGCAGAGCAAAGGCGGCTCCGGCGCAGCGCCGAACAAGCTTTACGCGAAAGTGAAGCCCAAATTGGAATTCAAGCAAAAGAGCTTTCAAATGCCAACAATGCCTTGCGATCATACGCAGATGAACTGGCAGAACTTTACAATCAAGCTCCCTGCGGCTATCACTCTCTAGACAAAAATGGCGTATTTGTTCGCATCAACGATACTGAACTAAAAATGTTGGGTTACTCCCGCGATCAAATGTTGGGCAAAAAGAGCTTTACCGATCTGCTGACCGCCGCAAGCTTAAAAACCTTTGTTGAAAATTTCCCGCAGTTGCAACAACGGGGTTGGGTAAGAGATTTGGAGTTGCAAATGCTGCGCTCTGATGGCACGATCTTGCCTGTGAGCTTGAGTGCTACAGCGATCGCCGATGAGGAGGGAAATTACCAAAGAAGCCGCTATGTAGTAATTGATATTAGCGATCGCGCCCTTGCCGAAAATAATTTAAAGCAAAGCGAACACAAATTTCGCGCCATCTTTGATAGTACCTTTCAATTAATGGGACTGCTGACCACTGAAGGGATTATCGTCGAAGCTAATCGCACCGCTCTAGATGCCGTTGGGATTGAGCTAAAAGATGTCATTGGCAAACCCTTTTGGGACACACCTTGGTGGAGCAATTCTCCCCCACAACAGCAGCAAGTAAAAAATGCGGTTTCTCAAGCAGCTAATGGTCAATTGGTGCGCTTTGAATCTCAACATCTCTTAGCTGATGGAACTTTGGGTTATGTAGACTTTTCCCTCAAGCCTGTGTTTGATAGTGAGGGAAAAGTTGTAATGCTGATTCCTGAAGGACGAGACATTAGCTTTCGCCTGCAAGCAGAAGCCAAAATCCGCGAACAAGCAGCCTTGCTCGACATCACCACCGACGCAATTTTTGTTCGGGATTTAGAGCATCGTATCCTCTTTTGGAATAAAGGCGCAGAACGCTTGTACGAATGGCAGACAGAAGCAGTTTTGGGCAAAAATACCCTGGAATTATTGTATCGAGATGGGGACACTTTGCCGCAATTTGCAGCCATTGAAACTATCTTACTGCAACAAGGACAGTGGCAAGGAGAGTTGCAACACGTCACGGCTAACGGCAAAACTATTATCGTCGAAAGTCGTTGGACATTGGTGCGCGATTCGGTAGGCAATCCTACATCTATTTTGACGGTTAGCACCGATATTACCGAGAAAAAGCAATTAGAAGCGCAATTAATGCGCGTCCAACGCCTAGAAAGTATTGGCACTTTAGCAAGTGGCATTGCCCACGACTTCAACAACATTCTTACGCCTATTTTAGCTGCGGTGCAACTGCTGCCAATGAAGATTACTAAGCTTGATGAGCAAACGCGCAAATTGCTACAACTAATCGAAGACAGCACCAAACGGGGAGCCGGGTTAGTCAAGCAAATTCTCTCCTTTGCGCGGGGAGCCGAAGGCAAACGAGTAACTCTGCAAGTAGAGCATATAGTAGCAGAAGTAACCCAAGTTGCTTACCAGACCTTCCCCAAAAATATTTCCTTAAACTGTGACAAATCCTCGGTAAACTTGTGGACGGTTGCCGCCGATGCCAATCAATTGCATCAAGTGTTACTCAATCTCTGCGTCAATGCCCGTGATGCTATGCCCAATGGTGGAACTCTCAGCCTTTGTTTAGAAAATCAAGTTATTGATTCGACCTATGCGCGGATGAACTTGGCAGGTGCTGGCATTGGTTCCTACGTAATGATTACGGTAGCAGATACGGGAACGGGAATTAAACCAGAATTAATAGAGCGAATTTTCGATCCCTTTTTTACTACTAAAGAACCAGGAAAAGGCACGGGATTAGGACTATCTACAGTGCTAGGTATTGTCAAAAACCACAATGGTTTTATTAAAGTTTATAGTGAGGTGGGAAAAGGAACCCAATTTAGGGTTTATTTGCCAGCGACTTTTGAGCCTGTAAATCCGCAAGTTACCGAATTGGAGCTTTTGAGCGGACAGCAAGAGTTGATTTTAATTGTGGATGACGAGCCGTTAATTCAACAAGTAATTCAAACTACTTTAGAAGCCTACAATTACCGTACTCTTTTAGCTAGTGATGGGTTTGAAGCGGTTTCTGTGTATGTTGAATATAGCGATCGCATTGGTGCTGTGTTGATGGATATTATGATGCCGTCAATGGATGGTTTAACTGCCATTCGGACTTTGCAAGAACTAAATCCTCAAGTTAGAATAATTGCCACTAGCGGTCTTGCTACTAATAGTCACCAAGCTGAGGAAGTTGGCGCTGGTGTTAAAGCCTTTTTACCCAAGCCCTACACGGCGAAAGAATTATTAGATACTCTCCAAAAAGTTTTAAATAACACGGTTGCTTAGGCACTACCTATTATTTCAAGTTTGAGGCTGACGGGAATATTGCTATACCCGCCACCGCTAAAGCAATATTATTAACCGCCGTATTGCCAGCCAGTAGTTTCTAGTCTTAATGATTCTCCTTCACGATGAACCCCTGCTGCAATAACTTCACCCACATAAACGGTATGATCGCCTCTTTCTACAGCACCCACAACTTTACACTCAACGTAACCTAAAGAGTCGGAAATAATCGGGCAGCCAGTTTCACCTAGATAAAACTCTACATCATCAAATTTATTTTCAACTCGGCGCTGGGGTTGAAAGAATTTTTGGGCTATATCCTTTTGTGCTGAATCTAGAAAGCTAATCGCAAATACGCCACTATTTTTAATCATTAAGTGAGACTTAGAATCTTGTTTGACGCAATTGACTATTAATGGCGGCTTAAAAGAAGCTTGCATTAACCAACTACTCGTAAATCCGTTAACTTCTTCCCCATCTTTGACACCACAAATATAGAGTCCGTGAGGAATCTTCCGCAGCATGGTTTTTTTAGCTTGTTCGTCTAGCAAAGGTCTTTCTCCTGAATGATTCTTAATCCTGTAAACCAATTCCACTATAGCGATGCCATTTCTGCTGTAAAGCCTGCCAAATTTTGGCACTCCTCAGTAAAAGCCTCAGCATCGCTAACATCATCAATTTTGTATGCCATCAAACGCTGGTCGTCGGCGGTTTTTTGGGAAGATTCGCAAGTGCCTTCATACTTATCTACCAGCAATAGAAAGGCTGCGCTACATTGTTTCCAGGCATCTGTTGAACAGTTAATTGTTACAAGCCACATAATTTCAGCAAAGAGATAACTTAGTCGGCAATAAATTTAAGTGAAACACCATTCATACAGTAGCGATCGCCTGTAGGTTTTGGCCCATCATTAAATACATGACCCAAATGCCCGCCACAACGAGCGCAATGTACTTCTGTCCTGGTCATAAATAAGGCTTTGTCTACCGTTGTACCAACTGCTCCCTCAATGGGTGCAAAGAAGCTTGGCCAGCCCGTACCGCTATTAAACTTAGTTTCCGAGGTAAAAAGCGGCAAGCCACAGCCAGCACAAGCATAGGTTCCATTACTGTATTGCTTGTCGAGTTCGCTTGTATGAGCGCGTTCTGTACCATGCTTACGCAACACTTTAAATTGTTCGGGGGTCAAAGTTTCTTGCCATTCGGTTTCTTTTTTTGCAATTTCAAAATCTTTATTTTCAACGCTCATAGGGTTTAGCTGCCAATAATTACTATTTCCTTATTTTATCGTTTATGCTCTGCAACTAAAGTATCTAACTCTCCTTGCATCTGGGTACAAACTTTTTCATAGCAAGCATCGACATAATCGCGGTCAAGAGCCGCCGCCCGTCCGTAGCGCTCAAACTCAATGGGCGCACATATTCGAGTATGAATTGGCACTGGGAGGGGAATATTAGGCAATGGGCCAATTGCTAACCCCCAAGGTAGCCCTAAATAAATCGGAAATACCATCGGGTCGAAACCAAAGGGCCAAGGCATACCCCAATCGTGGAGTTGTTTGAGTTCTTTGTAGTAGTCGGCTAAAACAATTAACGTATCGTGAGCGCCGTTAGAAATTGCTGGGATAATAGGTACTTTCTCTCGCAGCGCTAACTTGATAAATCCTTTACGTCCAGCAAAATGTATAGAATGCCGCTCTTTATGCAATCTCCATAAATCCTGCGCTCCCCCAGGATAAACCAAAACCGCCGCCCCTTGCCTTAGAGCCGCGCGAGCCATTTTTGGATGCGCCATTACTGCCCCAAGCTTTACAGTTAGCTGCGAATATATTGGTAGCATCCAGACATTAGGGTGCATTAGTCCGTAAACGGGGCGCTTAGTGCCAAATTTGCGAAACCAATCTACCATAAACATCAGCGTATCTGGAGCGAGTAAACCGCCGTTGTGAGAACCAACAATTAGCATACTTCCGTCAGTGGGTAAGTGATGCCAGCCATCGGTTGTTACTGTAAAATAATGACGATACAGCCATTCTCCCAAAGGTAGCAGCGCTGCAATTACTGCCGGATCTCGCCCCTCTAAAGACCAACCATCGAAAATATTAGCTTGATTGGGATTAGAGCTTTTAACAGAATTCGCATCCAAATAAGTAAACAATTAGTCTAAACTCCTCGAAAATTTTGTCTAACGATAAAAATACTTATATGTAAGTTTCTCATCATGCAATAAAAATTGGGCGATCGCAGTTTCTAAATGTACTAATTTTGGATTTTGGTCATGACATCATCGATTTATTTAGCGGCTCCCTTGTTTACTCAAGCTGAGGTAGCCTTTAATCAAAGCTTGGCTGATCAATTAATGGCGGCGGGTTACTCCATTTATTTGCCACAGCAGCAATGCGCGGGAACTACAGACCCTAGGGAACTATTTAATATTTGTATTCGGGGTTTAGACTCTGCCAGT
>CAJQOK010000319.1 GCA_905479905.1 uncultured Aliterella sp. | reverse complement strand
GCTTGCAAACTAAAGCCGGAAACCCCTTTTATGACCTAATTATTGTCGGCGGTGGGCCTGCGGGTTTAGCGGCGGCTGTCTACGGGGCATCTGAAGGACTAGATACCGTGATGATCGAACGAGAGGCTCCAGGGGGTCAAGCTGGGACAAGTTCGCGCATTGAGAACTATTTGGGCTTTCCAGTGGGTTTAAGCGGGGCAGATTTGGCACGACGGGCAGTAACTCAAGCCCGACGCTTTGGGGTAGAAATTCTCACGCCTCAAGAAGTCAAAGGCATCCGCGTAGAAGATCCTTATCGCTTTGTCCAACTAGCCGACGGTAGTGAAATTAGCTGCCACTCCTTAATTTTGGCTCTTGGGGTATCTTGGAAACGCTTAGATGTACCGGGACTTGAAAAGTTGACGGGCGCTGGGGTGTACTACGGTGCAGCACAGACTGAAGCAATTTCTTGTCAAGGGGAGGAAGTTTATATTATTGGTGGGGCAAATTCTGCCGGACAAGCAGCAATGTATTTTTCTAAGTACGCCAGCCAAGTAACAATTTTAGTCCGGGGCGAGTCTTTGACTAAAAGTATGTCTCAGTACCTAATTGACCAAATTAATGAGACACCAAATATTAAAGTTATGGTGCATTCTAGTGTGATTGAGGCAAAAGGGGAGACAAGTTTGGAAGCTATTTCTATTGCTAATTCTCAAACGGGCGAAACCGAAACTGTAGGCGCTACTTCTTTATTTATCTTTATTGGTGCAGTCCCGCGTACTGATTGGTTAGAGGGTGTTTTAGAAAGAGACAATCGCGGTTTTATTTTAACAGGACAAGACTTGAAACATAACGGGACTCGCCCGAAAGGATGGACATTAGAGCGAGATCCGTTTTTATTAGAAACTAATGTTCCTGGAGTCTTTGCGGTGGGCGATGTGCGGCATAATTCTATTAAGCGCGTAGCTTCGGGTGTAGGCGAAGGTTCGATTTGCGTCCAATTTGTACATCAATATCTCAGCAAAGTTTTGTAATTGTTGGACAATAAACCGCCTACTTGAAGGAAAAATTTAGGTTTCGCCATGCTACACGATCCAAACCAAACTACACTATTTCCTAAGTTGCCGGATGAAGCTTTACAGCAAATGCGATCGCATGGGACAGAAATTCAGTTGGCGGCGGGGGAGATTTTATTTACTGAAGGTGAGGAAAATTACGGCTTTCACGTTGTTTTAGAAGGGGAAATTCAAATTACAAAAGTAGTAAGTAATGAAAAAAGATTACTTGCTATTCACCACCAGGGCGAATTTATGGGCGAAATCTCAATGTTGAATCACTCAGCATCAATTGCCAGCGCTCATGCTACGATTGCAAGCCGTGTCCTTCGGATTGAAATAGCAGCTTTTAAACGACTATTGATTGAATGCCCTTCTGTAGGCGATACAATTTTGGCGGCAATGGTGGGAAGAACTATCGATGTAGAAGGACAGCTAAGACAGCAAGAAAAACTAGCAGCCTTGGGTAAAATGTCCGCAGGTTTAGCCCATGAATTAAATAATCCCGCCGCCGCCGGAAAACGGGCAGCTAATGCTTTAAAAGAGCGCTTTACTAGCCTACAAACTTTGACAATGCAGTTAAATCAGCATTGTTTGACTACCGAACAATTAAAGTTTTTGGCAAAGGTGCAGATAGACGCAATTTCGTACTGTGCTAATTCCCCTCAGTACGATACTTTAACTCAAAGCGATCGAGAAGACGAAGTTACAGACTGGTTAGAAAACCACGATGTAAGCAAAGCTTGGCAACTTGCCCCTACACTCGTAAACTTCGGCCTAGATTTGCAAAAATTAGCGGAGATTAAGAGCAATTTAGACAGTCAATCTTTAAATAATGCCCTAATTTGGTTAGAAGCAAACTTAGCCACTTCGGGACTTATTAACGAGGTTGAGCAAAGTACAACGCGAATTTCTGAATTAGTCAAAGCTGTAAAAGGCTATACCTATATGGATACCGCGCCTTTACAAGAAATAGATATTCATGAGGGAATAGATAATACTTTACTGATACTCGGTCATAAACTTAAACAGGGGATTGTTGTAACGAAGAACTACGATCGCACTATTCCCTTAATTAACGCCTACGGCAGCGAACTTAATCAAGTATGGACAAATTTAATTGATAATGCCATCCATGCTATGGGTGGTAAGGGCGAACTAAAAATTCGCACTTTTCAAGATAATAATAGTGCGACTTCCGAAATTGTTGATAATGGTGCAGGTATTCCCCCTGCTATTCAATCGCGGATTTTTGAACCATTTTTTACAACTAAAGGTGTGGGGGAAGGTACAGGTTTAGGCTTAGAAATTGCTTACCGCATAGTTGTAAATAGACACGGCGGCAATATTTACTTTGAATCTCAGCCGGGAAAAACTTGTTTTAGAGTGCATTTACCTTTAGCAAAAAGCTAAATTAACGTACTGATTCCATCCAAGCTACACACTGTTGCATTTGCTGGTGCATTGTTGCTGTATCCGCATGGTAGCGCCGACCGTGACCAGGCAACACCCACTCAAAAGAGTAATTAAGTAATTGACGCATTGATTCAACTTGCTTTGACCACGAATACCAACAAACATCGGGAAAGCCTACTAATTGCTGTAAGCCTTCTGACCATGCTAAATGATCTCCGGTAAATAGGAAGTTTTTGTACAGCAAAACTGTGTGACCTTTACTATGTCCGGGTACGGGGATAATTAATAAATCGCTATCTAAGGCAAAAGGTTCTAAACCAGTTAGTTGAGTTTCAACATTGCGAGTATCTGTTGTAATATCATCGCTGTGGAGAATGCGATCGCATCCAAAATGCTCATGAAACTTTTGATGATCGGCGACATCATCTCTATGGGTTAAATATAAGTAACGAATACCGCCCATTTCCTCTAAACGTTTAACTAATGGTGGTGCAAATCGAGGCGAATCTACTAAAACATTACCCCCTGGACGCACAATTAAATAACTCGCTGCGCCATAAGAGTTTTTAGAGTGATAGCCGCAATGGTAGACATTTTCAGAGACGGGAATTGGGATTGATGCGATCGCATTCTTAATATCTACAGGCTTTTCAACTGTCCCAATAGAACTTGTCGGACAAGCTAAAAGCGCTTGCAGACTTCTTAAT
>CAJQOK010000318.1 GCA_905479905.1 uncultured Aliterella sp. | reverse complement strand
ATTAGACGGGGGAAACCGAAGCAGCGTCCTCGTTACTTGGTGGGTGAATTTGGTTATGACGCACAGATGATTCGTCGCACCTTACGTCCAATGCACACCACACCAGTCATCCCTAAGCGCCAGAATGCTAAACACAAGCCTCGCTTTAATCGTGGACTGTACCGAGAGCGCAACCGCATTGAACAGTTGATTAATCGACGCAAACAGTTTCGCCGGGTTGCTACTCGTTATAAAAAACGAGCCAAGAATTACCTAGCCATGCTGACGATTGCAGCGATTCTTATCTGGTTGAAATAGCTCATTACGCTACTACATCCAGACTTTGCAGATACGCCCTAGACTTCTTGCATAAATATCTAGCAAATAAAATTCGCGATTATACAAACAAAGTCCGCGTACACGGACTACATAAGTTTAAAGACCTGCGGAGGTAGGCTTAGTTTGTACAGATCCAGACTTCTAATCTGAGGGCATAATTTGATTCATACAAGCGGTCTACTACTGATTACCAAACTGTCTTCTGCCAAGGAACATTCGAGTGAGGTACTTGTATCCACCAAGGATAACCAGGAAAGTCTCTCGTGCTTCTCAGCGCTCTTTGATCAACTGAATATACGCACCATGTGTTAGTGCAATAAGATGGATCTTGAATTCCTAATTGGACACTAAGATATGCGTTATCTTGGTTTGCACTACCTCTTCGAGCAATGATGTAAGTATGGTACATAATCCAAGGAGCAATCTGAGCAGCCTCAGCAGAACCCATAGTAAATGCTCTCATCGGTAATAGCTGTGTCAAGGTATGATTCTGGCAGATTGCTTTCTGCATACCAAACCTCTGGATAACCCGTCCAAACCTGATCTTCTGTTAGATATGTACCAGTACCAAGTGCGCTAGTCTGGCTGTTGTTCAAAAAAAAGTCATGCTCATATGCTGATCTCTCACCAAATTCAGTTAGTCGCCCCGCGCCAGCCCAATAGAATTCGTTATAAATATAGCGGCTTTCGATATTGTTTTGATCGCGCCCATAAAAACCAGTATTAATGCTGCCGTTTGTAGGTGCCCAAGTATTAGCATTAGTATTCCTTGCATAGCGGTAATCGTACTCGTAATATTGTGCATATAATTGGGGTAAAATCGTCTTACCTGACAATGCTACTAACGACTTACTAAGTTGTAGTTTTAGAGAGGATATGGGCATTTTGAGAAAGCTTTTAGGGCTTTCTAATAGTTGGTTTGAAGGTGCAACCTGGCGGCGTATTTCACTACGAATATTAACTCGTTCAAACTTAGGAGATACTTTCAGTTTAGAAAGAGTTGCTGTATCACCAGATACTTGCATTTCTGTAACAAAAATATCAGGGCAAGTGTTGTTTTTCCAGCAACCTTGGTATGGCTTAAACTTCTGTCTCTGTTCTTCAAAAAGTTTACGATGAAGTATCCTTGCTTCCTTACCCTTAGAATCTTCTTCTTCAAGTGTTTGATTAGGAATAGGCTTTCCTGTTTCTGCATCCAAGTTTGCAGCAGGAGGTCCTGTGGGTCCTTTAATCTATTCTCTATTGCCGAGTTATAAAATTTCCAATACTCACTCGTGATAGCAGCAGCATCTAATTGGTTATTTACGAAAAGAAATCCAACATGAGTTTGATTTCCTACCTTGTATTCGCGTTGAATATAGTCTACGCGCTCATCCCTTGATTCCGAACTTCTGATAGTGCTTCACTGAGCTTAGTGGGAGATTTAAAACGAACGGCAGCTTTGTCTCGAATTGGTGCTTTCTCTGAGCTAGGACTTGACTCGACCGCTTCTGGAATTTGAGCTGCAACTTTTTTATTAGGGAGAGCCGTTAATGTTACTATTCCTGCTACTGGAAAAACTAGAATTAATGCCAAGCGTTTGAGATTCATGGAAAACATATTTGTAGTTCCTTTGAGTAAAGTTTTCTTACCACAACAATTTTGTTTCTGTAGCAAAATATTCATAAAAAATTAAAGACACTTGAACATGAAATGCTCATACAGCAATCTAAACAAATGACTGTCAAGAAAAGTTATCACAAGATTCAAGGTTATTTCTTCAACATCCACTAATAGACTTTAGCGTTACCTCTACTCTGTATCCAAGCGTAATTTCACTGAGTAGTTTGCACAACTTCCGTGTTACCGCCAAATTACTTCAGTAATTGTACAGTGGTGTCGAATGGCTCATGTTTCTGCAAACAGTCGTCCTACACTTCGTAAAATTAGGAGTGCGAGTAGCATTGAAACTAGAAACCGGATTAAGGGCTTTTCGCTACCACTAAGAGTTTTCAATAACCTTTTTTAATTAAAGCTCATAACAAATTCTAATCTAGCTTGGGTGCTACTTTATAAAATTCACAGGATAATATTATAGATTTGTTCATTCCGCTTAAATTTTTAAGTCAAATTCATAGCGATTTTGGTTCCACATCTAGCTGTTTCGCCTGGTTTTCCGTAAGTTTTAAGATGCAAATGCTGCTTTTTAAGCGTCTTTTCCTGCCTGCGCTTGTCTCTGTGACTGCTTGGACAAAAAAACCCTAATTTCTGGACTGACGTGCTTGAGAACCTTTTGGCGTATTGCCAAAGCTCGATTTCTCCTAAAGTGTTCAATTTCTCTGGTGGGAATTCCTCCTAGAGAATGGCAGCAATAGCTTGTAAATGGGCTTTTAGTGCTTCAGCTTTCTCTAGAGTTACATCCCGTGCGTCCTGTCTATTTTTACTCCATCATACATTTTTGCGAAGAAGTGTAGTTGCCTAATTCCTTAACTAGACAAGTATTTATACTTATTGCAAAACTTAGATGCTCCCCTTAGCTTCTCTCTTGGAAAACTCTGTGGAGGGTTTCCCTCAAGAGCAGATTTTCCGCTTTGCGATCTATTACCGATACCACCGAACCCACACTAACAGGGCTAGATTCAGTTTCAAACGATCTAAAATACTTTTAGCGCGTTTAACGTAGACTTCGACAATCTGAGCGATAGCGCAAGCGCGCACGCAGGGCTTCGCATCTCCAGCCACTAATAATTGCCCATTAGTATCAGAGTAAGCTATCGCCTCCTCTAATCCTTGCCA
>CAJQOK010000317.1 GCA_905479905.1 uncultured Aliterella sp. | reverse complement strand
TGGGGCGAAACTTAGTTAAACCTACAGGTACAACAGCTACCGACGCTACGGCAGGAATTTTACCTTTATGAAAAGATGCCAAATCTAAGAGAGTTTTTTCTAAATGGTCGCCGTCATTTATTTGGGGACATACTACTACTTGAGCGTGAATTTGCAGCCGCTTTTGTTGAAACCACTTGATTTGTTGTAATATTTCCCCAGCACGAGGATTTTTTAATAGTTTAGTTCTAATTTCTGGCTCGGTGGCGTGGACGGATACATACAAGGGCGATAGACGCATTTGCTCTATTCTTGCCCATTCTTTCAAGTTGAGATTGGTAAGAGTGAGATAAGAGCCATAAAGAAAGCTGAGGCGGTAATCATCGTCTTTAAAATACAAGCTTTCGCGCTTACCAGGGGGTTGTTGATCGATAAAGCAAAAAGGGCAGCGATTATTACACTGAATTAAGTTATCAAATAAAGCGCTGTCAAATTCTAATCCCAAGCCTTCGTCGTAATCTTTCTCAATTTCTAAGAGATGAGTTTTTCCTGTAGTGTCGATTACTTCTAGCTCTAACAGTTCGTCGGCGCACAAAAATTGATAGTCTATTAAGTCGCGGGGGTTTGTGCCATTGATAGATATAATAGCGTCGCCAACTTCAAAACCCATTTCGGCGGCGATGGAGTCAGGGAGAATTTTAATAATTTTAGCGGGATTGATGGCATTCATAAATCTTTGAGGCGGCGCAGCTTTTAGCTATTTGGCAATAAGTTAGTAGAAATCGCACTTAAAATAGCTATGCCAAAAGCTAGTCTGTACCAAACAAATATCCAGGTGTTTTGAGTTTGTAAAAAGCGCAGTAACCAAGCGATCGCTAAATAAGAAAATATCGCAGCAGAAATTACGCCCACAACCATTGTAACTATCCCGTCGTTGCTTATTCCTGTCTCTAATACATCTTTTAGTTCTACAAGTCCGGCTAAAGTAATTGCCGGGATACCCAGCAAAAACGAAAATCGAGCCGCCGCACCTCTTTCTAAGCCCATAAATAACCCCGCCGTCAGTGTCGATCCAGAGCGCGATACACCGGGGATAAGAGCTATAGCTTGAGCAAGTCCCATTAGTATCCCATCAGTGACGGTTAATTTTTCAAAGTTACGCTGGCGTTTGCCTAATTTCTCTGCTAGTCCTAATATCAGCGACATTACTATAGACGCGATCGCAATCGCGCCTAAACTCCGCACTGGGGAATTATTAAAATCTTTAATAAATATTTTTATTAATAGTCCAAAAAATAGTATAGGTAAAGTTCCCAGCAATATTCCAATCGCGAGGCGCAAATCGTAGGATTTATAATTTTTCTGCTTAATTGCCGTAAATGCCCCAATAGTAATTTGAGTTAAATCGCTCCAAAAATACCATAGTACGGCGGCGATACTTCCTAACTGAATTACCGCAGTAAAAGCTACCCCCGGATCTCCCCAGCCTAATAATACAGGGATTACTTTTAAGTGAGCGGTACTACTAATAGGCAAAAATTCTGTAAGTCCTTGCACCATCCCCAGAATAATTGCTTGAAAAACATTCGGTTGAGTCGTAGTTGTTGCTGGCATTTGACTCCATACTTTTACTGGTATGGCTACAACCGCAACGGTACTACAAAGTGCCAGAATTCGATATCTTTTTGAAAACATAATTTATTTTTTGGGAAGACTTACGCAGTGTCTCCTTAAATTGACGCTTTTGCCAACATTAGTCTTGCTCTTTCTCGGTAGTTCGTAATAATTAAGGTATTATTAATATGCCCCCCCAGGGCATCGATTTTATGTTAGGGTTAAGTAAGATTAAGTAAAGTAAAGAATATTAATATAGTATCTTGGTTAACCAAACAGTGTCCCCTTACAGCGTCGCAACTACCGCGTTAGCAGCCGCCGAATCGCCTAGAGTTAGCAATATAAATATCTCTTGGCAAGTTGGCTTTCGGCAAGCTTGGTTAATTTTCGGAGCGGCAGTTTTTTTAGTAACTGTACCCGTATTTATTGAAGCGCCGTTAGTACGGGTGCTGCCCTGGTTGAGTTTGGTACTAACGGCGGGGTGGTTGTGGCTGAGTTATAAGTTGATGAGTATACCCAAAACTTATATTTGGGGAGACTTATTACTAGGTTTTAGTTGGAGTTGGTTAGCAGGCTCGGTTTACTGGGGCTGGATGCGCTGGGAACCGTTGTTACATTTGCCTGTAGAAGCGATCGCCTTACCCTTTGCGATCGTCTCTCTGAAGCGCGGCTGGGGTAAAGTAGGCAACTATTTTTATCTAGGTTCTTTACTCGGAACAGTATTAACAGATATATATTTTTATTTAGTCGATTTGATTCCCCACTGGCGGCAGATTATGCTTGAGCCAGAATTGACACCGACCATTTTACACAGTGCATTGGCGCAAGTGCAAACACCATTAGGGCAAGGTTTAGCAATAATTCTCGCTACTGTGTTGCTAGTTTGTGGGACGTTGCCTTTGCTTTCCAAACAACTGCACTGGTGGGCGTTTGGGGGAGCGGTGTTGAGTACAATTTTAGTAGACAGCTTATTTTTAGTTGCAGCGATCGCCGCCTAGAACTATTTGGCTAGTCCATGTTCTAAAGCAAAACGTACTAATTCTGTGCGGCTATTTGTCCCAGTTTTGCTAAATAGACGACTAACATATTTTTCGACATTGCGGACGCTAGTTTGCAGTTGACGGGCAATTTCTTTATTCATTAGCCCGGTTGTAACTAAATCTAGTACGCTTTGTTCTCTAGGTGTGAGGTCAATTTTAAATGGCATCGGCGTTTGCACAATACCGTTTTTTTGAGTGAGAATCGCCTTAATTTGGGCAATTTGATTAGCTAAATCGGCAAGATCGGGGATTTCGCCGTTTTCCTTGGTAGGTGCAACTACACGACGTTCAAGTAAGTTTTCGATGATCGCTACCAATTCGTCAGGATCAAAAGGTTTAGACAAATAAGCATCGCACCGCGCTTGATAACCTTGAATGCGATCGCCTGTCATGCCTTTAGCGGTTAAAAATATCACAGGAAGGGCTGCAAATCTAGCATCATCGCGCAATTGTTTGAGAAATTGGTAGCCGTCTACTTGGGGCATCATAATGTCAGAGATTACCAAGTCGGGGGTTGTTTGTTGCATCAATTCCCAGCCTTCACGAGCATTACTTGCTACTTGAACGCTAAAGCCACTTTCGGTTAAATAATCTTTAACAGCCTCGCGCAATCCTGGCTCATCATCTACTAATAACAGTTGTGCTGACGACATTAATTTAAGTTTCCTCTAAGATTTTTTTAAACAACGATAGTCTTCCACTTCATAGATAATTAATATCTACGGCATGATTGTAGCTATCTAAAAATTGGCTACTTACAAACTAACTAAAACCGAATTGCCTTCAATTTTGGCTTTGTAAGTTTTCAAAGGCTTAGAAGCGGGCCCCTTTAATACTTTGCCATCTGTGCCAAATTCTGAAGCATGGCAAGGACAAACAAATTTTTGTGACTTTGCAGCCCACATTACAATACAACCAGCGTGAGTACAGGTAGGATTTACAGCGCTAAGATTGCTGGTGGGACTGGTACGAACTACTAAAACTGCACCAACTGGAGACTTTTTGTTAAGCAACTGATTATTTTTACCTAACTGTGCTGTTG
>CAJQOK010000316.1 GCA_905479905.1 uncultured Aliterella sp. | reverse complement strand
GACTGTTCCCAGAAGTAAGGAGCGCGCGAAGCATTCAAGCTACGCACTTCTGGGTATGATAAGTGAGATTAAACGTAAATCACTGCCTGCCATAGCTAAAGCCGTTGGACTAGACAATCATCAGAGCTTGCATCACTTTCTCACGCCCATCGCCTTGGACAGTTCAACAGTTGCGTCAAAAGCGCCTAGAGGTAATCCTCAGAGTCCTGCACGGAAAAGCAATGATTCTGTTGATTGATGAAACCGGAGATTGTAAACAAGGGAAAAAGTACCGATTATGTCAAACGACTTGTGCATTGGGAATGTGGGCAAAAAATAAAATGGCATAGTCGCTCCTGACAGCTTATGGATTAGTTGAAGGCATGATTCTGCCATTGTGTTTTGAGGTGTATAAACCACGAGAACGACTAAAAACCACAGAGGAATATCAAAGTAAGCCGCAAATTGCTGCAACGATGATTCGGCAACATTAGCGATGGGATTTCGATTATCCCTGGTACTAGCAGATAGCTTGTATGGTGACAAGCTCAACGCGCGTCAATGTCCTGGATGATTGGCTCTTGACCACTATCGAGCAAAACCTTACCAGACAACTTCGTTTGTCATGGTCGCTGCACCTAGGGTGAAACTAAGGGTTCTTGGCGACAGCTATGGATTTAGAACGAAGACTTGAATATGGACTCAAGCAGTCCAAAGATGCTTTAGGCACTTCTCAATTTGGGCATAACTAGCTATGACCAAATTGAGAAGTGGTGGGAAATGGTGATGAGTGCTTTCTTAATGGTTAGTTTATTCGCTCTCGACCTTTAATGATTCATGTCCTTTAGCTCATCAATACTTTGTTCGACATCCCTGGTGGAACAATCAGAGCGGTTGGAAACCTCTGCTCAATAAGCGTGCGTTTAATTATCCAACCATTAATTTGTTTCAACTGGCTGAAGCGATGGTTAGAGGTGTTTCCTATTACTCCATTGCAGAAGGGCTTTGAGCGACTCGTAAGTAAGATGAATCGGTTTGTGTGTCCCGTCGCTTTTCAGCTCAACTTCCAATTCATATTTTCTTCTGCCTAAAGTGATAAAAGAGGGGTATACAGTGGAGGCATTAGACAAAAATAGTCTAACTTTGGTGGCAACGGACGGAACGCAATGTACTGTAGACCCGATGGCTTTTCGCAAAACTGTCTACGAACAACAGTCTATTGAAATAGCTGTGGGCGATCGCATTAAGTGGACGCGCTCAGACCGGAAGCTAGGGCGCAGAAATCGGCAGCAGTTTGTTGTTACTGCTATTAACGGCAATCATGCCCAAATCAAATCCGCCAATGGTAAGACAGACGAAGTTGACCTAAACCAATTGCAGCATCTTGACTATGCGCTCGTATCTACTACCTATAGCAGTCAGGGGAAAACGGCTGACCGTGTAATGATTGCCGCAGATAAAACGATGGGCAAAGAAAGCTTTTATGTTGCTGTTAGTCGCGCCAAGTACGACTTGAAGATTTACACCGAGGACAAGAGCGACCTATTAAAGTTAGCCCGGAAATCCAAGGCTAAAGAGATTGCTATAGAACTGATTGGTTCAAAGCCCGTTGCAAACCAAGCAAAAACTACCGAGCAGTCTATTTCTGTAACCCAACTACCAATTACTAATGAGGAAACAACTCATGAGCGCACCCATGAACCAGCCAGACCCACCGCAGACACCGAACAGTTTAGTTTAGATGACATCGAGCAACGATTTCTTAGCCTAGAACGCGCAGGACACAGACAGACTGGCAATAACCAACGTCATAGCACCAGTGAGCGAGTTTCTTGGGCAGTTAAAGTAGAGCAACAACCAATTGAGCGCACAAGCAGACAATTTCTAAATGCGATTGCACATTCGGCAGTCAAAGAAGCAATCGCTTCCGACGCAGCGCTTAATGCGATTGCACATTCGGCAGTCAAAGAAGTAATCGCACTTTATATTGACCAAACTGCGGTGGAGTCAGAAATTACGCAACCAGTAGCAACCCTGACTGAGCAAATAGCCCAGCAACCTCTTGGGCTGTCCGGCGCTATGAAGCAGCTTGACGCGGTAATTTCTAACCGCTTGCAAAAACTTGATGCCCTAAAAACTAGCTTAGAAAAGTCAAGGAGCAATCGCGCTACTGTTGCACTCTCTGATTATATTAATTCCAGTGCTGTTGAGTCCGCCTTGGGTGTAACGGTGTCATCGCTAGTTGAGCAATTCAGAGAATACCGACAGCAATTAGCCAGTGATAAAACTGCACCTGTTGTCAAAGAACTGCTCAATCGCTTGGAGTCAGTCAGCAACCCTGATGAAAAAGCAAAACTACACCCCAAAGATTTACAAGAAGTTGAGGCTCTAGCAGAAAGGCGATCGCCTTTCAGTAGAACGAACCAATCCACTGGCGGGAAATTACCAGAACGAAATGAAGCGCAGTGGGCGCAAGTCCGCCAATATTTAGTACAGAAACGCTGCTTGCCAACGCAATTAGTTGACGGACTTGCCTCGGCGGGAAAAGTCTATGCCGATAATTGGGGTAATGCGATTTTCCTACACACGGCAAGCCAGGGGCGAGTAACGGGAGCAACGGTCTTTGATGTCAAGAGCGAAGTTTTGAACTGTCAACTAGCACCTGGGGCTGATAATGGAGTTGGCTATTTTCAACTTTCTGCTGGCAAGGGCAAGCTCAGTAGAGTTGTCTTAACCGATTCTCCAATTGAAGCTGTGTCTTTGGCGGCACTAGAACGAGGTAGGAGTGAAAATCGCACTCTATATATAGATGTAAACAAGCGGCAAGACGATCCTAAAATCCAATCCTTGCTTGATAGTGGAGTTGGGATTGAAGTCGCTTTTAGTGCTGAAGGAGCTGGGGAAACAAGAGCGCGTCAAATAGTTGATTCATTCCCAGGGGTAATTAGAAGTAAACCTGCTCAAGGCAAAAGCTGGAACGACCAGTTACGCTCTATTTCTAGAAGTAAAAATAGCAAGCCCATTGAAACAAAGAAACCGCACCAGCAGCGATTTGACCCCAAACAACATTTGTTGAAGGCTATCCAATTTGACCGCGCTCGATACAAGAGTGCTTGTCAGGCGGATTTAAAACTCGCTATTAATGGACTTGTGGCGGGTCGCAGCTTGGAGCAACTAAGGCGAGAGATCGCATCTAGCAGTAATTTGGTTAAACCTTGGGAAGCAAGTGGGCAGCCTTCAACTCTGGCAACGGCTAAGACCATTCAATATGTAGAACAGCTAATTGAGGAAGCCCAAAGTGAATCAGCTTACTACCAACAGCTTTATCACAAATATTTAAGAGATATGCAAAGAACTCATGGACCCTTACCAAGGGCTGAACTAGACCAGAGGATTGTTAGTGCCGCTCTCAAATTTCATTCAGAGTCAAGCGTTAAGTCAATGCTCAAGTATAGTTTGGCGGCAATTGTTGGAGATGACAATTATATTCCGCAGATATTAGCGGAGGTTCGGCGGCAAGAGCAATCACTTCAAGAGCCGCCCCAGCAAAAAAATACTCGCACTTATGAGCCTCAAGATTTGGAGTATGAAAATAAATAAGGGATTTTGACACTCCCACGCCTGAAGGCAGTGGGATTCTTAAGTCGTCCAAATATGGACTTCTTTTAGGCGTAGACAATGCGCCTCTAGACAATGCGACGTTTGAGGGGGAAGCTTCCCCCTCAAAGCTCGCGCCTCCACTCAAGTCACAACCTACGTGTTGTGCTTACTTTTCTGATTATGTTTGCCCCGCCGTTGCAATCA
This sequence comes from uncultured Aliterella sp., assembly GCA_905479905.1. Taxonomy (GTDB): domain Bacteria; phylum Cyanobacteriota; class Cyanobacteriia; order Cyanobacteriales; family Chroococcidiopsidaceae; genus Aliterella. The sequence continues at coordinate 3,752 of CAJQOK010000316.1, read as the reverse complement.
GCATTGATGTACCAATTAGCAAACGTGCGAAACAGTCCTCGCTTTGTTCGCTTGCCTGACGATTTCCACTCCGATAGGGTCGAATGACAGGTCGCCCTGTCATCCTCCCATTCAAAACCGTGCGTGAGATTTTCACCTCACACGGCTCCTCTTTATGACTTAGCTGTTGTCATTTGTACCAGTCGATCATGATTTGTTTTATTATCATGACAGTGCCTATGAAGCGCTTGTAGATTTTTATATTGGTCTAGTCCGCCAAGATATCTGGGGATTATGTGGTCAATTTCTATCAAGTCACCGTCATAGAAGTAGAGGTTGCAATGTTCGCATTTTCCTTTCTGCTTTTGTAGTATGCTGGCTAACCTGCTGGAGATTTGGGGATGTTTGCCCATTCGAGATGCCCAATAGATATAGTCTCCGTCGTAAGGACTTTTTTGACCCTTCACTTTTATATGGATTTTTGTTTTGGTGTCTAGATATTTCGCTAGAACCAATCCATTATCGGTGCTGAATCTCCAGTTTTCATTTCCTATCCTTTTCCAATATTTAGGGAAGACCTTGTATTTATTGGTTTTGGGACAGGCACGGATTGCCCAACTTCTGAGTTTTTGCCATGTAAGAAAGTCCATTCTATTGAATGTTTTACTGGCAAATATAGTGCTGTAATAATTAGCCCATCCTCTGACAATTGGATTTAACTTAAGAATTAAGTCCGCTTGACTTCCTGATGTATGCCTTTTTACTACCTCACCAATTTTCTTTTGGTGCGCCTCTTGTTTCTCTTTGCTAGGTTGTATCTGTGTCATGAAACCAAGGGGTTTCCCCGTTGTGCTTTTAAAGGATCGGTATATACCCGTCTCATATTGGCGTATAGTAAACCCTAGAAAGTCAAAACCAATATTTCCTTCGTACCCATTGAGAGTGTGAGAGAATCTGGTCTTACTTGGTTTCAGTTCTAGCCCCATAGGGCTTAACCATTCAGATATAGCCTTTTTGCATTCTTTAATAATTTCAACATCATCATGTAGAACTACGAAGTCGTCAGCGTATCTGATGACTGCTGGCGTTCTTCGTATGATTTCCTTGCCTTTCCATTTTTGAGGGAATCTCTTGGATATTAGTTCTTCAAGCCCGCAACGGGCTATATTGGCTAATAAGGGAGAAATTGCCCCGCCTTGAGGTGTACCTTCAACGGTGGGGAACAGTTCTTTTCCATCCATGTATCCAGCTTTTAACCAACAGTTAATTTGCCTTCTTAGGGTAGGAAATGTGTTGATTTTATCAAGTAGTGCTTTGTGGTCAATCTTGTCAAAGCATTTACTTATATCAGCATCGAGTACAAATTTCGATTTGCCTCTTAAGTGATTGTAGATTGCTTCGATAGCGTCGTGACATCCTCTTCCTGGTCTAAAACCGTAGAAGTTAGCTTCAAAACGGGATTCCCATTCTGGTTCTATTGTCATCTTCGCCAGTGTTTGCAACGCTCTGTCGTGTATAGTTGGAATCCCTAGAGGGCGCTTTTCCCCGTTGGGTTTTGGTATCCATACTCTGCGAGTCGGTTTAGCTTTATTCCCAATTTTTATTTGATTTACAAGCTCTAGTCGGTCTTCTGGGGTCAAACTTTTAAGTCCATCCACTCCCGCCGTCTTTTTACCTGTGTTATCTTGGGTTACTTTCCTAACTGCTAGACATTTTGCTGACCAAGATTTTAACAGCGTTTTTTGCAGCTTACGAACAGTGCGTATGTCACCTCGACTACTGGCTTGATAAATGCGGGTTTGTAATTTATGGACTTTCTTTTCCAGCTTTTTCCAAGGCAATTCTCCCCATTTATATGAGTTGGAAATTCCTTGAAATATTGGAATGTCATTGTCCCATCCCATCCTGAACTTTTGTTCGGCTTTAGGCATTGTGTTACTACTTTCACCTTCATCTTCTATGTCAAAGTGTCTACGTCTGCATATCTCAGGAATTACTCTGAGCATTGGCTTCAAGGGCGATCCTTACCTCTAACTCTTGTGGATGATTTCCTACTCAGTTATCGACCTATTCTGAGAGAGTTTTGAGGTTTATTTCGTTCCAAATTTCCTTTGTTTTGAACCTTTAGAATGCCTCTTTCCACCGGGTTTGTTGTCAGTGCTTACTGGTCAGACCCGAAAATGCCAGCGACGTATCCTTGCCTTTTGGCTTGGACTATTAACTGTCGTAGTCCATTGCGAATTTTGATGGTTGAACGAGACTTTAAGCTTTCGCTTTATTCATGGGTTCTTGCTCGATAGGATTCTCCGTACAGTTCGGAGTTACTACCTTTCTATCCCGCTTTATCCCTTTGATAATCAGTCTCAGGAATAGGGATAGTGCTGTCACTGTTGCACCTACAGGGTAGGGCTTGCCGTTCTATGATACTAAGCTCACCTACAAGGAAATTTAGTTATCATCTATTGAGGATTAAAGTGCGTACTCTACCCTGATGGGTTACTCAATAGAAGCCAGTTATCCCCCTATCTCTAGGTTTCAACTGAACGAATCGCACTGGGGTTTTTCACCGTAGGTGGGCAGAAAATCGTTATCAACAAACGAAGCAATTGACGTATAGGATTCTTCAGTTTCTACAAATGCGATACCATATTGTTCGCACAATTGGTTAATCCTATCTTTCAATCTGGCGGTAGGGACGGATACAAACTTGCGGCATCTTTTTGGATGAATAATTCATCCAAAAAATGCCTTTTGGTTATTAACCCTGCCCATGTTTGAACTGCCAAAATGCCTTTTGTTCCAGCCAAATACTAAAGTCCCAATCTTATTAGTTAAGCAGTGGCTAATAACTTTTCGAGCGGCTTTATTAACGGTATCACGCATTTGACGATTACGTTTTTCAGTGATGGCGGCAAGTTTATTTGACCAAAAACCCTGTGGCTTTTTTTCTTTAATAGTTGCAACTTGCTTGTTATAGAATTGGTTAAGCGATTTCAAATGTTTGCCGTCAACAATAAAGCTAGTCCCAACGTTCGAGATACAGGTTAGCCAATTGTTAAGTCCGGGATCTATACCTAAAACAAAATCAGGATTTACATCGCTGTTAATGGCTTCTAATTTATAGACAAACTCTACATAAAAACACCCGTTTCTAGGTAGTATCCTAAACTCTCTAATGCTTTTATAGTCTAGATTTGATGGCATTGGTAGATAGAAAGCATTAAGCCCAAACCAAGTTTTAACTTTGCTCCCTAAAGGAAACCTTAATTGACGCCGCAATTAGCTTGACTGCCTGACTGGGATAAGTGACAAGCGTTAACCCTTGCTTGCGGTAGTTAGGCAGCTTTTTTCGTTCTGTTATAGTTCCTTTCCTATAGGCTGTTAACAACCCTGTAAAAGACTTAAATGATTCAGCAATAGTAGTTAGTGTCTGCTGTGCTGTCTGCGATTGTAATGCTCCAAAATGCGGGTTTTTATTTAGTTGTTTGTGCAGGTCAAACTTACTTACTATTTTCCCAGCCTTGAAGTACATTTGACGAGCATAGTACAGCCCACAATTAGAGAGTTTATTTGCCTCTGTGCAAACGTACTCAAGGATTGCTTTAAGTTCGCCCGACGGGTTAATTAATGTTTGAGTGCATCCATAACTAATTGTTTGTTTCATACTTTTAAGTATACTATTGTCTATGGCACAAGAATATAGACATAAACATACATCAGTTTCTCTAGTGAACTACCATTTTGTTTGGATTGTCCGCAGAAGGAGAAAGGTA
>CAJQOK010000315.1 GCA_905479905.1 uncultured Aliterella sp. | reverse complement strand
CTCCCCAAAAAACAGGCTATTTCTCTGAAGTTGGAGGGACTTTATCGCCGGATGGTCGTTGCTGTGCTTTTGATGCTAGTGCAAAGGGTACGGTGGTTGGTAATGGGGTGGGTGTGGTAGTTCTCAAGCGGTTGCAAGAGGCGATCGCAGATGGAGATCATATTTATGCCACGATTCGCGGTACGGCGATTAATAATGATGGTGCGGGTAAGGTTGGTTATACAGCGCCTAGTGTAGATGGTCAAGGGGAAGTAATCACCGAAGCGATGATGTTGGCGGGTGTGAACCCGGAAACAATTAGCTATGTAGAGGCGCACGGTACGGGTACGGCTTTAGGCGATCCGATTGAAATTGCCGCACTTTCCCAAGCTTTTCGGACTGATAAAACAGGTTTCTGTGCGATCGGTTCTGTCAAAACTAATATTGGTCATTTAGATGCTGCTTCGGGAATTACAGGGCTAATTAAGACGGCTTTGGCACTTAAATATAAGCTGATACCACCAAGCTTGAATTTTCAGCAACCCAATCCGCAAATTGATTTTGCGAATAGCCCTTTTTATGTCAATACTAAGCTGAAGGAATGGCAGACAAGTCCGCGCCGTGCGGGTGTTAGTTCTTTGGGGATGGGTGGGACTAACGCTCATGTTTTGTTAGAAGAAGCGCCGATACAGGTGCAAAAGGTGCAGAAGAAATATCATCTGTTGGTACTTTCTGCCAAAACTGAGTCGGCGCTAGACAGTGCAACTAGAAATCTTGGTAATTATTTACAGCAACATCCCCACCAAAACTTGGCGGAGGTGGCTTATACCTTGCAAGTGGGGCGCAGGGAGTATGATTATCGCCGCGCTTTGGTGTGTCGAGATATTGATGATGCTTTGAGTCAGTTGGGTTCAAAGATAACGCATAACCAAGTAACGGGCGATCGCTTAATTACCTTTATGTTTCCTGGACAAGGTTCTCAATATGCAGACATGGGCAAAGAATTATATGTTAGCGAACCTGTATTTCGCCAACAGGTAGATCGCTGCTGCGAGATATTAAAGCCTTATTTGGGGTTAGATTTGCGAAGTCTATTTGATTCCACAGAACAACTAAAACAAACTCCTATAGCTCAAACTGCATTATTTGTTGTTGAATATGCTTTAGCAGCGTTGTGGATGTCTTGGGGGATAAATCCAGAATCAGCGATTGGTCATAGTATTGGCGAATATGTGGCGGCTTGTTTGGCTGGTGTACTTTCCCTAGAAGATGCTTTGAAGTTGGTTGCGGTGCGCGGACAGTTGATGCAACAATGCCCTGTAGGTTCTATGTTGGCGGTGTCGCTACCTCAAACAGAAGTTACAGCTTTACTTAGCGATCGCTTGTCTTTAGCGGCTATTAATGCGCCATCATCTTGCGTAGTGGCGGGAACTCATGATGCTATTGATAGTTTGCAAGCACAGTTGCAAACCCAAGGGATAAGTTGTCGTCGATTGCACGTTTCCCATGCTTTTCATTCGCCATTGATGGACGAAATCTTAGAACCATTTAGGCAAGAAGTCGCCCTCGTTAAACTGCATCCGCCCAAAATTCCCTTTATTTCTAATGTTACGGGGACTTGGATTACAGCCCAAGAAGCTACAGATCCTAATTATTGGGTAAAACATTTACGTCACGCAGTTTGCTTTAGTAGTGGAATTGCTGAATTACTCCAAGCACCAAACCGAATTTTGTTGGAAGTAGGCGCGGGGCGTACTTTATCTACCTTTGCCAAACAGCACTCAGAACAACGGATTATTTTATCTTCTTTACCTCATCCTCAAGAAAAACAATCTGATATTGCTTGTTTACTCCATAGCTTAGGTAGCCTTTGGCTGTCGGGAGTGGCGGTTGATTGGACTGGGTTTTATGGTGAAAATCGGCCTCAACGTATTCCTTTACCTACCTACCCTTTTGAACGTCAGCGTTATTGGCGCGATCGCCCGGCGGTAAGTAGTCTTGGGCAAGCGGTAGTAGAAGCTAGTCAAAAAGAAATTGAAATAGGCGATCGCCAAACCCACATACAGCATAAAAACCGTTTGGAGTATCTCTGCACGGCATATATGAATCTAGCTTTGAGAGATTTGGGTAGGTGCAAAGATCCATTTGCAAAAGAGGAATTGTTAGCCCAAGTTGTACCCCGTTATCGGCAATTGTTGCATCGCTGGCTGGAGGTTTTAGTCGAACGAGGGCATTTGCAGCAAGATGGCAATTTATACAGCAACCTTTTACCTTTATCTCCTACAGCCATCAATGACTTAGTTGCAGAAGCAATAATACAATATCCAGGCTATCAACAACAGTTAGAACTTATCCAAACTTGCGGGGAGAACTTAGCCGCCGTACTGGTTGGTACAAAAGAACCTTTAGAGTTGCATTTTGCCACGTTAGTTAAAAATGGAGCCATTTCTAGAGCCAATTTACCTGCTGATGATTATTACAACAGTATTCTACGGACAAGTTTAGAGCAAGTTGTAAAGTCATTGCCACCAGAAGCAAACTTGAGAATTTTAGAAATTGGTGGCGGTACAGGTATTGCAACTGCGGAAATATTACCCTTGTTGCCGTCTTCAAAAACTAAATATACTTTTACCGATGTTGGGAGTTTTTTCTTAGATGCTGCCAAGCAGAAGTTTAGCAATTATCCTTTTGTGGAATATCGCACGCTAGATATTGAACAACCTCTAACAGAACAAGGTTTCTCGCTGCAAAGCTTTGATGTGATTATTGCTGTTAATGTTCTGCACATTACCCAAAATTTAGCTGATACCCTTGAGCGCGTGCATTCTCTACTTACTCCTGACGGCTTATTGCTGATGCAAGAAATTACCCAACCACAACTAGAATTTGATATTACCGATGGTTTGCTGATGCAACCCTTAGAGGACGTTCAACGCAGCCGAGGCAATCCTTTTTTATCTAAAGAACAGTGGCAAGAACTACTAAGTGATCGCGCTTTTAATAAAGTAGTAGCTTACGGAGATGCAGACTTTGGGCAACATATTTTTATCGCTCACGCTTCCTTATCGCAGAAAAAAGATATCGCAGACTGGTTTTACATTCCTTCTTGGCAGCGTTCTTTACAACCTTTAGATACAGATAACCAAAAACAATGCTGGCTGATATTTTTAGACGATCGCGGTTTAGGCGATCACTTAGTAGAACGATTGCAGTTGCAAGGACACGATATTGTTACCGTGAAAGTAGGAACAGAATTTAGTTCTATAGGCGATCGCTCTTACACTCTCAATCCTCAACACAAAGCAGACTACAACACACTAATTCAAGCACTTGCTGGCTTAAATTTGCTACCCAGTGCGATCGCTCATTTATGGAACATTACAGATATTTGCGAACTAACAACTGCTGAAGTCAGCCAAGCACAAACAAGAGGATTTTATAGCCTACTTTTTCTCACTCAAGCACTTGTCGCTCAAAACGGCGATCCTTTGCAAATAAAAGTAATCTCCAACAATATGCAGGCGGTGAATGTAGATGAAAGTATTTGCCCTCAAAAAGCTACGGTAGTTGGACTTGTTAAAGTTATTGCTCAAGAATACTCACATATTTGCTGTTGCAGCATTGATGTTACTCTCCCCGCGCCGGATAGTTGGCAAGCAGAGAAACTTACAGATAAGTTACTAAGAGAACTTACAGCAACTTCTACCGATAAAGTAGTTGCCTACAGAGGCGGTTATCGTTGGCTACAAAACTTTCTTCCCGTGTCTTTGCCAGCATCGACAGTACCAAAACTCAAGCAAGGGGGAGTTTATCTAATTATCGGTGGACTAGGCAGCCTGGGGTTAGTGTTGGCGGAATATTTAGCAAAAACCTACCAAGCGAAACTAATTTTGGTTGGGCGTTCTACTGTACCCTCGCCAGAGGATTGCAAACATAAAAAATTGCTGGAATTGGAAGCTTTAGGGGCTGAAGTTATAACTTTTAGCGCCGATACTGCCAACTTAGAACAAATGCAAAACGCGATCGCTTTAGCAGGAACCAGGTTTGGGCGGCTTGATGGTGTCATTCACTCCGTTGCAACTAACATTACAGAACGAATGCGCCGCATAGAACAACTTAGTCAAGTTGAATGCGATCGTGAATTTCAAGCAAAAGTCTACGGTATTTTAGTCTTACAGCAAGTTTTACAAGGGTTACAGTTAGATTTTTGTTTGGTTGTATCTTCTTTAGCCTCAATATTTGGTGGAGTTGGACACGCGGCTTACTCGGCGGCTAACTTGTTTTTAGATGCTTTTGTTTGCCAGCACAATCAAACTAATCCTGTACCTTGGACAAGTATCAACTGGGATGGGCGAGTACCATTTTTGCCCGGATTGAACGTTAATCCCGAACTAACGATGACACCACAAGATGACATCGAAGTATTTAAGCGCGTCTTAGCTGGGGAAGATGGACAGATAGTAGTATCTACTCGCCACCTGCAAACTAGAATTGACACCTGGACTAATCAAGCGCCAACTAACTCCTCTGGGCATTTCGGACCCAACTTGCAGACTAATTATATTGCTCCCCGCGATCGCTTAGAACAAGATATTGCAGACATCTGGCAAGAGGTACTAGGCATTAGTCAAATAGGTATTCACGATAATTTCTTTAAATTGGGCGGCGATTCTCTAACTGGAGTAACGATTATCAACAAATTTCAACAACTAAATTACAACATTCCAATCGCTGCGTTATTTGAAGCGCCAACTATCGCCGAACTCGTTGCACACTTTCCTCAAAAATCTCTCACCCCTGTCTTAGCTAGTAAAATTAATCGCGAGGAGGGAGAAGTATGATTGCTACCAGTCAATTTATCTTGGAGATCGCTAATTTAGATGTCCAG
>CAJQOK010000314.1 GCA_905479905.1 uncultured Aliterella sp. | reverse complement strand
ACTTAGTAGAAGAAGATTTAGATGTTGTAATTCGTATTGGAAATCTTGATCGCTCTGGGGGAAATCTAATTTTGCGTAAAATAGCCTCTTATACACGCCTTGTCTGCGGTAGTGCGAGGTATTTCGAGCAGCATGGTAAACCCCAACATCCAGAAGATTTAGCCAAGCATAACTGTTTATTGTTTGCTTATTTTATGGGCTATGACCTCTGGAAATTTAAACGAGATCACAAGTTTTATAATGTTAAAGTCAGTGGCTCTTTAATATCAAGCAATTCTGAGGTACTTCGCCAAGTTTGTTTAGATGGTACGGGTTTGATTTTGATGCCAACTTGGTTAATTGGTGAAGATATCCGCAAAGGAAGTTTGCAAGCAGTGTTAACCGATTGTCAAGTGTACCCCCAAATAAGTATAGATATGGGTATTTATGCGCTTTATTTGCCAAATCGCAGAAATTCACTGCGAGTCAAAGCATTTATCGATTTTTTAATCAAACGATTTGGCAATCCGCCTTATTGGGAAGAAACCACGCTTTGAAAAAGCTCTAATCAAGCTGTCGCCCTGTTAGTTCAACAAAAATATCTTCTAAGTTAGCTGGGCGTACCATCATTCCTGTTTTGTCAGGCTGGTTTTCTAGATAAACGTTTGCGTCGGTTAAATCGGGAAAAAACTTATACTCCCAGCGATCGCCTACTTGTTTCATTACTAACCCTTCACCATACTGAGATTTTAGTTGTTGTAATGTACCGTTAGAGATAAGTTTACCGCCGTCCATAATGCCAATGCGATCGCACAGATACTCAACTTCATCCATGTAGTGAGTTGTAAGCAACATTGTCATTCCCTGCTTATTTAAGCCCTTAATAATCTCCCATAACCGCCGCCTTGTCTGCGGATCTAACCCTACCGTAGGTTCATCTAAAAATAATATTTTTGGTTCATGTAATAGCGCTCTAGCAATCTGCAAGCGGCGTTTCATGCCACCAGATAGAGTTTTGACTAAATTGTTGCGCCGCTCGATTAATTCTACATATTCTAGCCAGCGATTGATTGATTGCTGGCGTTGGGGATTGGGAATGTGATGCAACCGCCCGTGCAGTTCCATGTTTTCCCATACGCTTAAATCTGCGTCTACACTGGTTTGCTGCAATACGACACCGATATTTTGCTTTGCTTGTAGTGGTTGGCGCGTGACATCAAACCCCGCTACTTCAATTTGTCCTTGGGTAGGTTTAGTTAAAGTTGTCAGCATCCGAATAGTTGTAGATTTACCTGCACCATTAGGTCCAAGTAAACCAAACATTTCCCCAGGTTGGATTGTAAACGATAAATCGTTAACTACAGGAGTGTTGTTATAGACTTTGTGGACGTTTTGCACAGAGACGGCAACAGTCATAAATGTGATGCTTTGAGCTTATTTTTTCCTACCCTAGCATTACAACTGGCAATTTCTAAGGAAATCAACGCGATCGCTGCGACTATATTATTTATTTCATATTTGTACAGCATATATTGACCAAAAATTAATTATAAGTTTGTAATATTTGGTTAATTTTGGCACGATTTTTATTTGTATTTTGAAACTGTCTTTTTACCACATTACCTGCACACATTAGCTAAATCTTCAAGTATATACAACAAAACACATATAATCTTTAAATTAAAAGTTAGTATTTTAAAGCTTTCATGAAGATTATAAAATTGGATAACTTGTAAGCTAGTAATGATAGCAATTACTTGTACTAGAAGCGCAATAACAGAATTTATTTTCTGTTCTCAAAAATGTTAAAAAAGCAAATTAAAAGTATTAAAAGTTACCTTAAATAATTTAAATCGTATACTCATAATGATTTTTAGCTATAATACAAAGCCCCTGTAATAAAGCTATATGTGGAATAATATGTATGTTTTGATGGTGAATGGTAATAAGGTATTTTATCGAGAACCGAGAGCAAATAGTTCAGTATTCATGTCGCTGATCCTTTAAATTATACTTTTAATACGGGCATATCTTCTCAATTTATGTAAAAATAAAAATTTATTTTCTTGAAAAAAGCGTATATTTGAAAAAGGTAACTTAAGCATCTACTGTCGATTTTTTTGCTATGTCACTAGATTTTCTTGTGTTGAGTTTTCAACATTTTGAAGAGCGATTTCCATTTGTGGGAATTGCTTAATGTTGAGAAGAATTTGCGCGGATTACATAGTTTTTGACCTGTAGCAAGACCTAAATCTATACATTTTTAACCATAGTCAGAAATAATGAGCAAGGCAAAGAACAGTAGTTATGGCGGTTTGCCTGAGTCAGAAGGGTTCAAGGACACAAATCCGGTGTCAAGCGACAAAGACGTTAGTCAGATTGCTTCCTCTAAAACCTTAATGTCAAGGCTTTTTCAGCGCATACAAATCATCTCGGCACTGGTGATGATATTAAGTAGATTGGGACAGTTAGTTTCTAGCTGGTCTAAAAGTTTGAAAAGATTTAGCGCGATTGGAGCGCTAGTAATGACAACGATCCTAGCTGGACATACAGTGTCAGCACAGATTATAAATCCGGGACCATTTCAACCATTAGCCTCGCTCAAAACAGTATCAATTTCAGAGCCAGATAATCTCAAAGATTTTGTGCAAGACAAAGCAGCAGCGATCGCCCTAGGAAAATCTCTGTTTTGGGATATGCAGCTTGGTACTGATGGCATTCAATCTTGTGCCAGTTGTCACTTTCATGCTGGAGCAGACAATAGATCTAAAAATCAAATCAATCCGGGACCGGGGAATGTTTTCAACACTGGGGGTAGACCAAATTACCAACTGACAGCAGCAAATTATCCATTTCATAAGCTAGCCGACAGAAACAACCGTTCTTCAAGTGTTTTAGCTGATAGTAACGATATTACTGGCTCTCAAGGAGTTTTTAAGTCAAAATTTGTTGATGTTAAACCTGGTAGCGATCAAGATATTGTCCAACCAATCAAAGATGATGTCTTTAACGTCAATGGTACCAACGTCCGTCAAGTAACGGGGCGTAACTCCCCAACCACAATCAATGCCGTTTTTAACTTCCGTAACTTCTGGGATGGACGCGCTCAGGATATCTTTAATGGAGTAAACGAGTTCGGCTTGAGAGATCCCAATGCCTTTGTTTTAAAGGCAACTGCACCCAATGAACTGTTAGATGTGCGTGTCAATCTCAAAAATTCGTCCCTAGCTTCCCAAGCAGTTGGTCCACCACTTAGTGGCTTCGAGATGGCTGCTGAAGACTTGCCCATCGCACCTCTAAGAGCTACTTTATCTGAAGCCACAGGTAAAGTTACAGTTACCGAGGCTAGCAAACAAGAGATTATCAACAACTCTTCTGGAGCAATCAATATAGATAGCTTATCTACTACCACTAGCGATAATAGCTCCAAACAATTAAAAATTGAGCAACTCGAACCTCTCAAACGGGTAGGAAGAAAGTTAGGCAAAAAGCTTGCTGTACTTAGACCGCTTGGCAAACAGCTTGTTGCCACAGATGATAGCGTGCTTGGTGGTTACAGTAGAGGGAGTGAGAAAGGGTTGAATGTGGATAGCTATTCAAAGTTAATTGAGCAAGCATTCAAGCCGGAATGGTGGAATTCTAATCTGATCGTCCAAGTCGATCCCAAAACTGGCGATCGCACTGTTTTGAACGAGCCTCTAACTAGCGGGTCATTGAGTACCATCCAGTACACGCTAATGGAGTACAATTTCTCATTGTTTTTTGGGTTAGCAATTCAAGCTTATGAATCGACATTAGTCTC
>CAJQOK010000313.1 GCA_905479905.1 uncultured Aliterella sp. | reverse complement strand
TCATGAAAAATATAAACTTAGATCGAGAGGTGATTGATAACGCTCGCCCGATCTTGTAAGTTGGATTGAAGCACGAAACCTAACAAACCATCATCTTGGCGGAAGATTGCAGAAAAATCAAATTGTAACTCAATAGTGGCTTACCCTAACGCTAACCCACTCCACAAAATTCCCACCTGTAAATTTACAGTGATGAGTCATATTTTTTGACAAGACGAAGAGCCTTTGATGCCCCGTTCATCGTTAATCACCGGATTGTTTATAAGTAGATTTTTGAGGGCGATCGCACCGAAATACTTCTCAACTGTAAGCAAGAAATTAATGATGAGTTTGAGGAAAATATGTTTAGCGCGATCGCACTACAAGATAGGCGATCGCCTCATTCAACTAATTCTCGATGGACATAGGCAACACAACCGCGATTTTAGCAAAACCTTAATGAGGTCTTTGAAAGTGAATGGACACTCGTTGAATCTACAAATGTTTCGTGGATTCTCACCAATGAACAAGCAACTCGTCATCATCTCTGCCGCACTGTTTGCCACCGAACTCCAGAAGTTTGAAAAGTTTCTTAACAGTCTTTGTACTACAAATCCTACACACAGAGATTGGCAGCAAAGAGATCCCATTTATCCTCAAGTCAATACAAAACAACATAGGTTGATCGGAAGCTAAAAATGACTAACAAAACCCTAATTACTAATAGAACAGCAATGAAAGATATGGTAGTAATTCTGCCAGGAATCACAGGTAGCGTTTTACAAAAAGATGGCGAGGATCTTTGGGCAGTTTCAGGAAGATCAATTTGGGATATTGTTAAAAGTAAAGGAAAGGCGTTAGATGCTTTGAAAGTCAAGCAGGACGACCCAGAAGCTGAAGACTTAGGTGATGGCATAAAAGCTGTTCGATTAGTAGAGGATGCTCAAGTAATTCCAGGGTTGTTCAAGGTTGATGGTTACACTAAAACTACTCGGATGATTACTGATAATTTCTCTAATGTTATTCGAGGAAACATCTACGACGATCCAGACGATAAAGCAGCTAACTTTTATCACTTTCCCTATGACTGGCGACGGGATAATAGAGCCTCTGCTAAGATTTTGAAAAAGCTTCTAGATAAACGTCTAAAACGCTGGCGGGAATATAGTGGCAATCAAAACGCTAAAGTAATTTTATTAGCTCATAGTATGGGTGGGCTAGTATCTCGTTACTATATAGAAGTTTTAGAGGGTTGGAAAGATTGTAAGGCACTGTTTACCTTTGGGACTCCTTATCGTGGTTCGCTCAATGCCGTGAATTTTGTAGCAAATGGGTATAAAAAAGCTTTTATCGACTTAACAGAAGTTATGCGCTCGATGAACTCTGTTTATCAATTGATGCCTAGATATAAAGCTCTAAAAATTGATAATGATTTTTATCGCATTGCTGAATCTCCTACTGAACTTTCTAATATTGACCGCGCTAAAGCAACGAATGCTTTAAAGTTTCACGATGAAATTGACAATGCCGCCGACGCTAACATACAAGACCAAACTTATCAAGATGCTTTTGCTACCTATCCCATTGTTGGGGTAATGCAACCGACAATGCAATCGGCTGAACTGGTGGATGGAGTAATTACTATTAGTGAAGCTTTACCCACTTGGTTAAGCGATCGCTCTTATCTCGGTGATGGCGATGGTACTGTTCCCCGAGTTTCGGCCACTCCCGTACAAATGGACGATAGAAAAGCTCTCTCGAATGTAGATTATATTGCTGAGAGTCACGGAGCATTACAAAATCAGCCAGATATTTTGCTAAATTTGCTCAAAAGGATTCAATCGGCTCAATCTGCCTCTCTACAGGATATTCGAGGCTCGCTAGGAAAAAGAAGCGGACTAATAGGTATTAGTTTATCGATTGACGATTTATATCTGATTAATGAACCTATCTCAATGCAGGCAAAAGTTACAGGAGATGCTTCTTCTAATTCGCTGCTGGCTGAAATTACCTGTCTTTCCCATGAACGTCCCGTAATTACTGCAAGTTTTACAGCAGAACATGGTACTTGGGTCATGACTACCGATGCCTTAAAAACAGGATTATATCGAATCAAAGTGCAAACCGATAATACCAGCGAAGATGCACCTAACCCCGTCCATAATTTATTTGAAGTTGCAAATTTAGGAGAGTAAACAATTATGTCTGACTTTTATGCTTTACTAATCGGCATCGATTATTACCCAACCAATCCTTATTATAGAAACCTAGGCGGGGCCGTCCGAGACATCGATATGGTAGCTGATTATTTAAACAAATCGCTGCACATTCCTTCAGAACGAATCAACAAGCTGACTGCTCCTTTACCAGATACCAATTCTTTTGCAGATGTCAGGGCAGCACGTCAGGAAATGCCCCCGACTTATCAAAACATTGTTAATGCTTTTAATAGTGTCACCGAAACCGCCCAATCGGGAGATCAAGTATATATCCATTACTCGGGACATGGAGGACGTGCCGTTACTATTTATCCCGAACTAGAAGGCGATCACCGTCAGGATGAAGGAATTGTGCCAATGGATATTGGTAGTTTAGATGGTAACTATCTGAGGGATGTAGAAATTGCTACCTTACTCAAACGTCTAACTGATAAAGGCTGTATCGTAACAGTAATTTTTGATAGTTGCCATTCGGGAGGCGCAACTAGAGGAGATTGTGCGATTCGGGGGAGCGAAAGTAATTTAATCGATACCACTGCTAAAAACAAAAATAGTTTAGTAGCATCCCGTGAGGAGTTACTGAATAACTGGCGAATCTTAACTCAAGCCGATCCCGATCTTTCTGGTGGCTGGCTACCTAATAAAGATTATGTATTCCTGGCAGCCTGTCGTCCTTCAGAAGTTGCTATTGAATGTACAGAGAATGGAGGACGAAACGGTGCATTAACCTACTGGATGATGGACACTCTGACTAGCAGTAATTCTGTCTTGACTTATAAGTCTCTCTACAATCGCGTTAGGGGAATGGTTCAAAGTAAATTTTCCCAATCACCAATGTTAAGTGGAGATGGCGATCGCCTAGTATTTGGCGACAAACGCAAGCCTAAACCTTACACAGTGGCAGTTGAATGGATAGATCTAGACAAACAAGAAATTACCCTAGATGCAGGTTTAGCACAGGGTTTAAGAACTGGTACTCGCTTTGCAATTTATCCATTCAATGTTGATGATTTAAAGGATAAAACCCAACAAATAGCAATTGTCGAACTCACCGATGATATTAAAGCCGATAAGTCAATCGCCAAAATTTTAGATGCAGCAGCAGGAGGTATTGAAGTTAAAGGCACAATCGAACCTGGTGCTTCAGCGGTGATGGTAACTTTACCTATAAATTTACTTCGGAAAGTACGCTTGTTCGATTGCAAAGAAGTAGGTGAGCGAGAACAGGATTTACCAGCAGATTTAGTTAATAAACAAACAACAGCTTTGGAGAAAGTACGCCAAGCTTTAACTGGCAATGGTCAGGTAGTAGAAGTAAAAGATGGTGAAGAAGGACATTATCAGGTTGCTGTTGGTAGAGATGGAGCGTATGAAATTTGTATTGGGATGCCAATTAAAAACTTACGTCCAGCATTAAGTATAGAAGATCCTCAAGCACCTCAAAAAGTAGTAGATCGCTTGGTTCATTTGACTAAATATCAAGCAGTACAAAAAATAGATAATCCAGCTTCTGAACTAACTGAGTATCTAGTAGTTGAACTCTGTGATAAAAATAGACAACCTTTCCCAGATCAGCAAAATGTATCTTTAAAGCCTGGAGAAAGATTTTATATCAAAATTACAAATAATTACTCTACAACACTCAATGTAACAGTGCTAGACATAGAACCTACTTGGGAAATTTCGCAAATTTCTATTCAAGGGGATACTTCTTCTTTCTTTCCTTTAGAATCAGGTAAACAAGTATATACAGCAAGGCAAAGGTTAGGACTACCAGAAAATTATCAGCAAGCCAAGGAAACCTTTAAAATATTTGCTATTGAAGGATTAGCTAATTTCCAATGCTTAATATTGCCTTCTCTTGACGAACAACTTCCGATAAGAGAAAATTATCCCGATCAAGAACTGAAAACACGAGGATTCAATCAACATATTAATCCTCTCAATAATCTGCTATCCGCTTTTGGTAGTGATTTAGATAATCACCCTAAACAGACTCGTAAGGCGGTTCCCGATCCAGATCCTAATGCAGAATGGGCGACTCAGGAGATACGAATTACCATTACACAATAGCAAGCCAATTGTTTGTCTTAGTTCTTTTCTTAGCTGTGTCGAAAGATGAAGGAGTCAAATCAAAGGACATTAGAATACATAGAAGGAATAAAAAAAATTACTCAAAATATCAAAATTGCGATCGCTGGGCAGTAATAGTTGGTATTTCTCAGTATAAATATCAACCTTGGAATTTAAATTATGTTCATCGTGATGCAGAAAAACTTTACCAATTACTGTATTTATAAAACGGAGGAAATTTTAAAAAAGAGAATATTAATCTCTTTTGTGGTCATAGAGAAGGCAATTTAGAATTGTGTTTAGAAGATGATAATGGCAATCCTCAATTAGTTAGCACGGAAGCTTTATTAGATTTATTTGGGTTCTTTGCAAATTCTGTTGAATGTGTCGTCATTAATTCATGTTATTCAAAAGTCCAAGCACAGGCGATCGCCCAACACATCAGTTGGTATGAATCGAGCCATGATAAACATTGACTTGGCGAGGACGACTACCGGGTTTTGCTGGTAGAATCAATGGTTCCAGTAGTTGCCATTGCGCTTGGGTGAGGTTACTGGAGTATGCTTTACTCATGGCTCTCAACGGTGCTGTATCTACGTATTTACAGCTTACGCCTTTAGAGCTTTTTTACTCACTAACCAGCTTTTCAAATGTCCTCTGAGATATAAGCTGTAAACATATACTTAATTAACATCCTTGGGGACTCCTTTAATGAAAAAGATAATCCTGGTTCTGATATGCAATCCAAAAAACACTGAGGTTGTAGGGGTTCTGGAGGAAAGTAGGAATTTGGCGCGAACTATACAGCGATCGCAGTATCGGGAGCGTTTTTCTGTTGAATTGGAGACGGCGGTGCGCTTTAGCGATCTGCAAGGGTACATTTTAGACCTCAAGCCACAGATTATTCATTTTTGTGGACATGGTACTAACGAAGGACTAATGCTGCATGATGAAAACGGAACGGCAGAGCTAGTTAGCAATGAAGTTTTGGCAGGTCTGTTGAAAAAATTCAAGGATCGCATAGAGTGTGTATTCCTCAATGCCTGCGACTCGGAAACCCTAGCCAATGAAATTGTCAAGCATATTAATTAAACGATCGGCATGAATCAGCCAGTTCATGATGATGCAGCGATCGCTTTCTCTAAGGCTTTTTACGAGGCGTTGGGTGCGGAAGTATCCATCGAAGTTGCTTTTGAATTTGGCAGAGATGCGGTTACACAGGAGGTTTCATCTCGTAATTCCGACGAGGAGCGCCGTAAGGCTATAAAGGATGAGGATGGCGATC
>CAJQOK010000312.1 GCA_905479905.1 uncultured Aliterella sp. | reverse complement strand
CACAAAATGCAAAATGAATCAGGTCAAAAAAGTTAGACATTAAACACAATTAAATTTTAATAACCGAGGTAGAAAGCATTTTCTACCTCGGTTATTTTTTATTGGTTTCAACACCCAAAACCCTTACCTCGTAAGCAACCCAATCTTATTTTTCTTTTCTCAGTAGTTCTTACTTTATACTGATTTACGATCAAAATACACTACTATTTGTAATTATTTTCATTTATTTTTCTTCTCTAAAGTAACAATAATATCTAACTTATTGTCAAACCAAATTAGTAAAACGGATACTAACATAATTAGGATAAGTTCATACAAATTGGCAATAGTTAACAATCGCTAGGTAAGGAAATTATATATTCATGCGAATAGCCTATTTGACTAGCTACGATGTTTTAGATTCAGCGAAGTGGCCCAAACAGAAAGCTGGTCTTTGCGGTGCAGGCTATCATTTAGCTAAAACCTTAGAGTCTCAATCTACACACCTAGATTATCTCGGCCCGTTAGAAGAAATTAAGCCGTCATTTAGCCATAAATTGAAGTGGCACTTGAATCAAAAGCTATTCAACAAAGACTATTTCTCCTTTTTAGAGCCATCAGTCCTAGAAAAATACTGCGCTCAAGTGTTGCCGAAACTAGCTAAATTCAACTCCAATGTAGTGCTGTGTCCAGAAAATAGCATTCCTATTAGTTACCTTGAATGCAAGCAGCCTATAGTACTGTGGACAGATGCGCCCCTATGTGCATCTATCGATTTTTATCCTTGGTTGAGTAATTTAGCAAAGGAAACGAGCGATCGCTTATATGCAATGGAAAAGCTGGCATTAGAAAGATGCGGGTTATTGATTTTTTTGTCAGATTGGGCGGCACAAACAGCCATTGAAACTTATGGTATCGATCCTGCTAAAGTTGCGGTAGTTCCTTGGGGAGCAAATTTAGAGACTAATCGCGACTTTGAGGATATCAACAGTATAGTCGAAGCAAAAAACAACGAATGCTGCAAGCTACTATTTGTCGGCGTGGACTGGATTAGAAAAGGTGGAGATATCGCCTTTAAGATAGCTGAGGAATTGAACTCTAGGGGAATAGAAACAGAATTGACTGTAGTTGGTTGTGAACCTGAAGCTGAAGCTCTTTTACCTAGTTACGTGAAAAAGTTAGGTTTTATACCCAAATATACGCGGGAAGGTTTAAATAAAATTAATAAGTTATTTGCTGAGGCTCATTTTTTAGTTTTGCCTTCGAGAGCAGACTTTTCTCCGCACGTTTTTTGTGAAGCTAATTCCTTTGGACTACCTTGTATTGGTACGCAAGTGGGAGGTATTCCAACTATAATCAAGCACAATCGTAATGGCAAAACATTCTCCCTAACTGCAAATATTACTGAGTACTGTAATTACATTGCTTCACTAATGAATAATTACAAAGATTACAAACAATTAGCCCATTCTTCATTTAACGAATATCAAACTCGCTTAAATTGGTCGGTAGCTGGGCAAACTGCTAAAAAATTAATTCAGGAGGTATTATGATTAACAGTACACCAATTATCTCTGTAGTTATTCCAGTTTATAATGGTGCAAAAACAATTAAAGAAACGATTGAATCGGTCTTACAACAGACCTATCAAAATTTTGAAATAATTGCGATCAACGATGGTTCTACTGATGATACTTTAGCAATTATTAATAGCATTCAAGATCCGAGAATAAAAGTATTTTGTTATGCAAATGCTGGTCTATCTGCAAGTCGTAATCGCGGTTTTGACCGTGCTTGCGGCGAATTTATTGCTTTTTTAGATGCTGACGATCTTTGGACTAATGACAAATTAGAGGCGCAATTAGAGGCATTGCAGCAAAACCCGCAAGCCGCCGTTGCTTATAGCTGGACTGACCATATTGATGAGTACGGAAAATTCTTAAGACCAGCTTCTTATACTTCCTGTAACGGAAATATCTATGAAAGGCTTTTAGTTGGTAATTTCTTAGCTTGCGGTTCTAACACTTTAATTCGCTCTCAATCTTTGACTCAAGTAGGTGGGTTTGATGAATCTTTAAATTCCGCAGAAGATTGGGATATGTGGCTGCGACTGGCAGCTTTGTATGAATTTGTGGCCGTTCCTCGTCCTCAAGTTTTGTACCGAATATCTCCCTACTCTATGTCTGCTAATATTTCTAAAATGGAAATAGCCTCTTTGCAAGTTATTGAACGAGCTTACAGCCAAGCACCGGAATCTTTGCAGTACCTCAAAAAAGAATCTTTGGGCTTTTTGTACAAGTTTTTAATGTATAAAGCATTACAAGACAACGTGAAACGTCAAAGAGGTTTGAAGGCAGCTAAGGTACTATTTAAGTATTTCAAGCAAGACTCATCTTTGTTGCAGTTAGGTAGGTTAAAACTATACCTTTTGTTTAAGGTTATTACAGCAAATTTGTTGCCATTTTATCAAACTACAATCGAATGGTGAAACATTAATAATTGATTTTTCTTTGAAAAATAGCAGTGGCTTGGGTATAAAAGTAATCGCGCCTAGTTACTCCTAAATATTTTCACGCGCTCTTTATCATTTATTTACACATACTTTATATAGTGTTTCTTACTAGCTGAAAGGGCAGGATATACTTGAGTATTACTACGGTTGGCTTACTTGAAAGTTGACAATCGTTTGATTTCTAGTCAATCATTAGAATCTAACTCAGTATAATTACTTAGGTAAAGTGCAAATCTAAGTTAAAAAAGTCTACTATCTAGCAGGGAGCTATCATATGCCTAAAGTTGCTGTAATTATTCCTGCCTATAATGCAATGACTTATCTACCAGAAAGCTTAGAGTCAGTGTTGCAGCAAACTTTTACTGACTTTGAAGTATTAATTGTTAATGATGGTAGCTCAGACAATATAGTCCAGTGGGCTAATTCTTTAACAGACGAGCGCGTCAAATTTATTTCTCAGTCCAATCAAGGTGTCTCCACCGCCAGAAACCTAGCAATTAGTAAAGCTAGTGGAGAGTATATAACGTTTTTAGATGCTGACGATTTGTGGCACAGGACAAAGCTAGAAAAACAAGTAAAATTTTTAGATAACAATCCTACGGTAGGATTGGTAGCTACGTGGGTGATATTAACTGACGAGCAGGGGAACCTGGGAGCGGAAGTTAAGATTGATTTTAAACAAGGAAATATCAGAAAAGAACTAATTGAAATTAACGCAATTCCCTGTGGTAGCATCCCAATGGTACGTCGTAACTGCTTCGACAAAGTGGGATTATTCGATCCAACTTTGCGTTTTGGCGAAGATTGGGAACTGTGGGCGCGGGTAGCTGCGGACTATGATTTTGGGCTAATTAAAGAACTCTTGGTATACTACAGACAACATTCCAAAAATTCCTCAAAAAACTCCCAAGAAATTTTACCAGATTTTGATAGATTAATCGAAAAAATGTATAGTTCCGTCCCTAAAGAGTTATTACCTATAAAAAATAAAACCTATGGGCGCATGAATCTGTATATAGCTTGGAAATCTTTAGAAAACAAAGACTACAAAGGAGCAAGGGATTTTTGCAATCGGGCTACTAAATACTATCCTCAATTACAATATACCAAAAACTATCTACGTCTAAAAATGCTAATTTTGGTAAAAAGTAAATTAAATACAGATGTGTATAGGAGATTTAAAAATGTGGTTAATAAAATCCAACTGCAAAAATAGTTGAAGTTAAAACGTAGTAGTTATTGCAGAATTTGTTGAAGAAATAAATTTCTTTGATGATATTGTATGGATGAATATTTATTTTTTTGACAAAAATATAAACAGGAGTCTAGTTTATGTCCATAGAAATTAAATCGCCGCAAGAATTAGTAAGTATTATTATTCCAACTTATAATCGTCCAGCGTACTTAAAAGAAGCAATTTTTAGTGTATTACAGCAGACTTATCAGAACATTGAAGTTATTGTTTCTGATGATTTTAGTAGCGAAAATCCCCAACCGATTGTTGATGCTTTTAATGATCCTAGGGTGCGGTTGAGACGTAACGAGACAAATGTAGGAGTAGGGTTGAATGCTACTTATGCTTTTAAAGAAGCAAAAGGTAAGTATGTTGCTAGTCTAAACGATGATGATGTATGGCAAAAAGACTTTTTAGAAAAACTTGTTCCTCATCTAGAAGCGAACCCAGAAGTAGTTTTAGCTTTTTGTGACTTTTATATAATTGATACAGAGGGGAAAGTTAACCAAAAGCTTACAGAGGAGCAAACCCGACGAGAAAAGCGGGAGGATTTAAAAGCAGGAATTTATAAACCTTTTTATAGACTTGGTTTAATAGATAAAGCAGTATTTAGTGCCTCGGCAGCAGTTGTTCGTAGTAGTTCAGTACAATGGGACAAACTTTATGAAGCCGGAGTTTTTTGGGATTATTACATAATTTATCTTAGCTGCCGTAGCGGTCAGGGAGCTTATTATCACTCAGAAAAACTAGCTTTCTATCGCGTACACCAACAATCAGAAACTATGATTAGCGGTAGCAAAAATGCTCAAGCAAAAATTCGTAAAGGTAAAGCCGCTATTTTTTGTTGTCAAACATTTATTGAAGATCCAGTTCTCCAAGAATTTAAACCTTACTTTGAAAAACAATTAGCCCACGATAATACAACTTTAGGCATCGGTTTATTACGGGTGGGACAAGTAGCTGAAGCTAGACCTTATTTATTTAAGGCGATCGCCGCGCAAAAATTTAATCTCCGCACCTTAGCCGCTCTAACTCTTAGCTATACTCCCCAGCCCATAGCACGACAATTTTTGGGTGTAGCCAAGTGACCAGAATTTTGTTTTTAGACCAAAGCGGTAAGCCGGGGGGTGCGGAACTTTGTTTGATAGATATTGCCAAACCCTACCGAGATAGTTGTTTGGTGGGGTTGTTTGCGGACGGGACGTTTAAACAGTTGTTAGAAAAACAGCATATTCCCGTCCAGGTGTTAGCGACTAAAGCTATTGAAGTACGTAAAGAAAGCAGTTTGGCTCAGGGTTTGGGTAGTTTAAAGCAATTATTACCATTAATTAATCGCGTTGCTACCTTGAGTCGTGACTACGATTTAATTTATGCTAATACCCAAAAAGCTCTAGTAGTGGGTGCGATCGCAAGTTTCTTAAGTCGTCGTCCTTTGGTGTATCACCTGCACGATATTTTGTCTTTAGATCACTTTAGTGCCACAAACCGCCGAATCGCCGTAACTTTGGCTAACCGTGCAGCTTTGGTTATTGCCAATTCTCAAGCAAGTCAAGATGCTTTTATCGCCGCCGGGGGGCGAAAAGATATTGTCGAATTTGTTTACAATGGCTTCGACCTAGCTTTGTACCAACAGCAACCCGCCACCGATCTCAAACAACAGTTAGGCATAGATAAAGATGGGTTTTTGGTAGGACACTTTAGCCGCTTGTCGCCTTGGAAAGGGCAGCATATACTACTTGAGGCTCTAACCAGTTGTCCAGAAAATGTTACAGCACTTTTAGTTGGTGATGCGCTATTTGGCGAACAAGATTACGTGCAGCAGTTACACGCTCAAGTTGCCGAATTAAACTTAGAAAATCGAGTTAAATTTTTAGGCTTCCGCGACGATGTTAATTCGCTGATGGCTGCTTGCAACTTAGTTACTCACACTTCAACCGTTGCCGAACCCTTTGGGCGCGTTATTGTGGAAGCAATGTTGTGTGGTACACCCGTAATTGCTACCCAAGCTGGGGGCGCTCAAGAATTAATAGAATCGGGTAAAACAGGCTGGCTAGTTGCACCAGGTGATGCAATGGATTTAGCCGCCGCGATTAATAATTGTATTGCTCAACCAGAACAGAGTGCGAGGATGGCTCAAGCCGCCAATTTGCAAGCAATTCAAAGATTTGATGTTGCATTTATTAACCAACAGATTGCTCAAAAGTTGAGCAAATTAGTCAAAACCTAGCTTTATTCAGGAAACAAAATTGGGCAATTCAATAGATGCTAGGGATTTTCGCCCTTTGGGAGGACGAGAGGGATATACCAGCAGCGAGGGCGATGGGTGAGTATTGACGGAGGCGTTTATGGGTGATACTACGGGTTTTATGTCTTCTTCCGGTACGATCGCCTGTACCTCGTCCTCCGCCTTGACACTGCTAAATAGCTCTAAATCTTCTGGAGATACCATTGGGGGGCGATCGCTATCTAAGTTGTTTTGACTTGGGAGTTGAGCATCCCAAGCTAAATCTATCGGATTACATCCGCCTCTTGTTTGGGTCGTCCAAGGCTTAATTGACGGTGCTTTGGGAGTAAAGCTGATAGATTCATCCCCCGTTTCTTCCGCTAATTGGTGGCTTGTGGTGGGTACTTCTAGACATTTTTCTAAAGCAGCTTTGAGTTGCAAACTGTGCTGCTGCTCTCGATTTAAACGAGTACGCAAGTCTCGACCACGATCTTTTTCTGCTGCTAGTTGATAAGATTGTTCGTTGTAGTCTGCTTGCACTTGAGTTATCAATTCAAGTGCGATCGCAAGTTCTGTTGTTAGCTTTTCAATTGAGCTAGTCTGCGCTTGAATAGTTTGATGATTAACTTCTAGTTCTTGATTTTGGGCGCTCAGTTTTGATGACGCTGCATGAAATTGGACTTTGTAAGATTCTAAATCTTGATGAACCTCGGCGATCGCACGGCTTAAATAGGTTACTTGCTTAACCAAGTTAGCATTTGATGAGTGCAAATCTTCAATTAAAGCTATCAAATTAGCTATATTTGATGGTGAAACGGTTTCTTTATTTTCTCTTAATACAAAAGAATGATTAATTTGTTGCGGAGTTTCTGTAGCTATTGCTGCAATTTCTCCTATTATTAATTGATTCTGTACAGGCATAATTTGCTTTGGTAAATCGTTACAACTTACATTAGTTTCAATTTCTGTTACAGATTTTAGATAATTCATTAATTCTTCTAATCCCCGGTTTCTATCCCTGTTCCCAGATATAATTTGCTTTTGGGAATCGTTACAACTTACATTAGTTTCAATTTCTGCTACAGATTTTACATAATTCATTAATTCGTCAAAACCTTTATTTTGATAGCTTTTAATTTCATTCATTGTGATTTAGTGTAGTCTTTTCAAGTATTGATATTGACAGTACGAGCGCTAACAATTTAATACTGCTGGAAATTTGTAGTAAGTATGAGATTATTGACTTTTCTCAATTTACACGCTTTTAAAATACTTTGTTAATTAACTTTTGGTTAAATTATCCTACACAATAAATTAAATAGAGTGTCAACCGTAATTTTACTGAGAAGGTGAAAATATATAGTTAGTAATTAAAACAAAGGAATAAGTAGGGGCGCGGGTTTTGCTATGCTGAATTATCCAAGTAAAGAGCAATTAGTCAAATGGAGCAACTAAACCGCCTGCTGTTAATGGCAGAAGACGAGCTAACCGAATACAGCACCACTGCGCGAAAAATTGAGAAACTACGCCGAAAAATTGGTTTATCAGTATCCGCCGCCGAACAGAAACAGACAATAGCCGCCTTAAAAGACTCAATGCAGTCGGATTGGATTAGGCAGATTGTAGAACAACAACGCCAAACGGTGGCTTTACCCTTTTGGGGAATTGCCGGATTAGGCTTATTGGTCGGAATTTCATTCTCCCAGCCTTTAGGGTTAGTAGCTTCAATGGGCGGTGCGATCACAGCTTATAGAGTGCAAAAATGGGGCTGGCAATTGCAAGCAAAGCGGCTGCTGCTGCAAACTTTTACCGAAATTGAAGCTCTAACCAATAACCTCTAAGGTAGCCAGCGAGGATGAAAACCTGGTAAAGGTAGTTGCTCTGGTTGGATCGAGGGGGAGGTTGTGGATACAGCGCGAGCAAATAAAGGCACTAACCATAGACGACTGGTAGCAATAGCCTCTCCATCATTAGTGCGAGGAATATTGATTTGAGACGAACTATCATTGGGGTTAGTCTCAATTTGGTCTAAAAGTAAAGCCAAACCATCAGGAGATAAACTAATTTGTACATCTCTTTGTTCGGGCATAACTATTAAAGGTGTTTGCTTGCCAGAATTAAGGTCAATGGCTGCTAGATAAGGCTGCTCTTGATACACTTCTGCTTCAATTAACTGCGTCAACATACAATATAGATTTGGTAGTACAGGATGAAATAGACAGCTATTAATAGAGCCAGTAGTACGCAGCAGTTCTTTTTGTCCGCCTTGGTTGTCTACTAAAAAGAGCGATCGCGTGTAATCAGAATTGAAGCGCACCATCGCCGCTTTAGTGCCATCGGCGGCAAAGTTTAACACCATGCCAAATTTGGGCAAAAAGTCTAAGGGTTTGGTAGCTGCTTGCAAAGCTAAAAGTGCTACTCCTTGCCCTTGAGCAACAGCCACAGCGCTACTATCGGGGGTAATTATAAAATCTCCTCCTGGTTGGCTTTGCAATAATTGTGCTTTGGGGGGTTTATTGTCCGTGCCATCACGTAGTATCCACAGCCCAAAATCCCCAGGATTTTTTTTACTTACGCGCTGCACTAAGA
>CAJQOK010000311.1 GCA_905479905.1 uncultured Aliterella sp. | reverse complement strand
TTTAGTTCAAAAACGAGGCGATCGCAGCGCACCTTTAGTAAAACTAACTATGAAACCGCAAGATATTCGGCTAGTACAAGTAAACTTTGTCTATCCCCCCGATGCTACACCGCCGCAAGTTTTGACGATCGCAACAACTGGGTAATTAAAAAATGCGTATCAAAAGCTCTTTTTTAATCGCAACATTACCTTATCTCAGCTTATTAGTTTGGCTAATCCCTTTATTAGTATTTAATTCTCAACAGCAAAGTTTAATCGCTCATGATGAAGGAATTTATGCTTGGCGAGCAAGGTGGATTGTAGAACAGGGCGATTGGCTTAATCCGGCGATTATTCATTATGGTAAAACTCCAGGTATATATTGGTTAATTGCGAGTTCTTTTTCTCTATTTGGTATTAGCGAAATAACTGCCAGACTTCCGAGCATGATTTGTAGTGTTATTAGCGCTTTATTAATCTATGAAATTGGTAAGATTACAATCAACAAACAAGTAGGCTGGTTAGCCGCAGCTATTTTAAGTGTTGAGTTTTTCTGGTTGCAATACAGCCGAATGTCTGTACCAGACATTCCTTTAGCAAGTTTTGTACTCCTAGCTATTTGGTGCTTATTAAAAGCTGAGTTACAGCCTAAAAATCGCTCCATTTGGGGCTTTGGTGTTGGGCTAAGTTTTGGGTTAGGCTTTTTAATCAGAAGCTACATGATTTTTCTGCCAATGCTGGCTTTAATGCCTTATTTAATTTGGGAACATCGCCGCCACCGTCATTTAACTAACCCAGCAATATACGTAGGTTTATTACTGGGTTTAATTCCAACAATTTATTGGCTTTTTACTAGCTGGGCTTATTATAAAACAACTAAATTTGCAGAGATGTTTGATTTTATTGTTCATCTAAACTCAGAAGAACGCAACGAAAATAGTATTTTTTATTATGTTTGGAATATTCCAGCAAAGGCTTTCCCTTGGGCTTTTATGGGTTTAATAGGCTTAAAAGTTACTTTAGATAATCCAATTCCTCGTTATCAATTAATAATAGTTGGTTTTCCAATTATCTTATTTATTGAAATTAGTCTTTTTTCAACTCGGATACCTCATTATGCACTATCTCTTTATCCATTTATTGCTTTACTCGCCGCCGTAGCTTTAGATTGGTTAAGTAAAATTTATCAAAATAAATTAGCTCCAAATAAAAACCTACTTTCTATTCTTAGTTATAGTATTGGTGGCTTAAGTTGCCTGTTATTAATAGCAAGTTTAATTGTACTTACAGGTGTAGCAATTCCTGTAAATGCAGAAATTAAAAATTATGGTGCGATCGCCTTGACTTTAGGATTGGGCTGGTTAGCTGTTCCCTTAGTATGGCTTGGATATCATAAATTTGGTCAGAAATTTTTAACCGCTAAATATTGGATAGCAGCTTGGTTATTAGCTCCTTGGTTAGCTTTATCTGTAGCTGGTATTAATGGTTTTTTGGGCGATTATAACCCCGAAGTTAAAGCCTTTTTACAACAACCAAACATCGCTGCTGTAGTCCAAAATAATCCGATTGACTTTGTAGAAGGTGGAGGAAAAACCGGAGTATTACTGCGTTTTTACACTCCTCATTTAGGTAAAGAAACAGTAAATCTTTCCGACTTACCAAAAGCTAGTTATGTTTGGGTAAAGTCGGAAATTGCCAGGAAGTCGAACTTGTCTTACAATGCTATCGGGACTATCCGAGAAATGGAGTTAGTTCAATTAATAGAAACTAATAAAAATCTATCGCAAAATTTCTCTAGCTTAGGTCAAGGGTTGTGAGAGGATGTTGCAAAAGTCTCTCTATTGGTATCAAATTACTTATATTTTTCTTGAAAAGGGTACTAATCCATATTTTCCCCCTTTTTTAAGGGGAGTCAAAAAGCGGTGTAGCTGAACCTGACCGCTTTATTGACGTGGGTTAGGGGGGGATGTACCTTGTCGCACTTTTTACAGACTATAGCTTTTAAAACATCCTCTAAGACAATAGTTGATTTGTTACTAACCAAAAGAGTTTTAATTTATCTTCTGAAATCCAGAATTTGCTTTTTTAGATGTTTTACTCTTAGACTTTGATTTATTAACTTCTGCAACAGCTTCCTCAAATAAATTGTTTAAATGTATTGGTACGCTGGCAGTTTCTGGCAATTCTGGTTCTAAAGGCTTGTTATATTTGCTTTTTAAAAGTGCTGTTAATTGGTCAACTTTAAAGTCTGGAAGTTCTAAGAATTGTTGCAACACTTTTTCTAATTGCTGAGGAAATTGTTGAGCCAATCTTTGCCAAATGAAAACATTAATACTAGGGTTTTCTAGATAGTAACGAATAAGTTTTTCTGCGCCTTCAATACTTTGCCAGTCTTGGGCTTCAACCAAGGTTTTAAACTTACTATAAGTAGGTAAAAACATTTGTCCCCAACGTGGATGAGATAAAGATGTTACCTGCTCCGCTTTTTTTAATTCGGCTGGTAATTCGATTTTAGGCGCTACCATTTTGCTAGGGCTTTTTTTATCGAACAATTGGGCGACAACTTTTGCATCTGCGCCCGATTCTTTAGCTGCGGCGGTAATTTCTGCTTCATCTATTCCTGCATCTTGGGCTAATTCTGCCAGAGATTTAGTATTATCAATGCCTGCATTGCTTAAGCCTTGCTTCATTAGTATGTCTTGAAATTCGGCAACTTTTTTATTAAGCTGATATCCCGGCATTGTCACTTCATCGCTGCCAAAAAAATCGATAAACTGTTGATGATATTCGGCTACAGATTGCCAAGCTTGTTGTAATAATTCTGGCGCATCGCCGTAGAGAGAATGTTTGTAATTATCTTTAAAGTTGCCAATTGCTACTGCTAATTTTGGCTTACCTAATTTGCCTAACATTGTCCAATTACTATAAAATGTCCAGTAATCGGTAATTGGCGCAATCTGAGTAAGTATAATGTCGCCTTCTTTGCAACGCGATAACTCTTTAATAGTTTGAGGATTATTTGGCTTGACAATGTAGTGTTTAGTTGTTAGCCAGTTTTGGAGTTCAAAACCATCGCTTAAAACTTTTACTACTGCAAATAAACCAGCAAAACTACGTCGCCAGTTAATTAATAATGCGCGATCGCTTTTTGTCAATTCTGGCTGACTACTGATAAATAAATCTATAGGCGTTGTATCGCCAACTTTGCCCTCAATAATAAAAGTATCAACAATTAAGTCATGCTGTTTATCTCCCAGCTTGCGCCGCGACTGCTCGGCAGCATATACTTCTAAAGCTGTTGCGAGTTCTCCCTCCGCTTCCAAAACAAAGTCAACTAAAGCTTGTTTGATTTGGTATGACTTTTCTAATATTGCATCCACAATTTATTATTCTCACTGCACATCACTTCTAGGGTAAAGGTTTTCGCTCAAACAGCTTTAATTAACAATTATTCTCAATAGATTCTCCTTGTTGACAATCGAGCCGTAAAGTTATTAGAATTGATAATTACAAAGCTTTCTTGAGAATGTCGTTATGACTGTTTACACGGCTGGTTCCCTCAAAGCAGAACTCCACGATCGCGGCTGGCGATTAACTCCTCAACGAGAAACTATACTGCACGTTTTTCAAGAACTTCCTGAAGGAGAACATCTCAGCGCCGAGGATCTGTACCATCAACTAGAGACGAAAGATCAAGCAAATATTAGCCTGTCTACCATCTACCGAACTTTGAAGTTGATGGCGAGGATGGGGATTTTGCGCGAACTAGAGTTAGGCGAAGGGCATAAACATTACGAACTAAACCAACCTTACCCCCATCACCATCATCATTTAATTTGCACTCGATGCAACAAAACTATCGAATTTAAAAACGATTCGATTTTAAAAATCGGTAGTAAAACGGCAGAAAAAGAAGGTTATCACTTGTTAGATTGTCAGTTGGCAATTCATGCGGTGTGTCCTACTTGTCAAAGGGCATTGACGCCTTTGTAATAAGTTTTAGTTTACTCGCTCGGTGTTACCTGCTTTTACCCACCCTTGCAACTCACTGTCGTCTAAGCGGATTTGCTGCCATTTTTCGTCTTTGCTTTGTTGCAAAACTACGATTTTTTGGTTGTAGTCTAGGCTACCAATACGTTCTGCGTCTAAACTGGGTTCGGCGCGGAGACTTAAGCCTTGATTCCATGTAACCCGCGCTGGATAGCTACCTGATGCTAGTGAAGGGGAAGGCTTAGTTTTAGGAGCATTTTTAGTAGCGATAGCGGTTTTAGGTTTGGTTATATTTGCTGCTTTTTTAACCGCGCTGCTGTCATTAGCAAAGATTGGTTTAGGTGGAGGAGAGGAGGCGCGGTTGATAAATATTAGTGCTAAAGCTACGCTGCCACTAACTAATAAAGTAATTGCAATTACAAATCCTAAAACTAATTTAACTAAACCTGATGACCACCTCATTCCCCATACCTCCTAATCAATTACGGCAATTGTCGCCCAATGCGATCGCTTAACGAACTGTGTTTTGATGCTAAACGAGCTTTCCCAGCTTTTGCCCATTCTTGTAAAAATTGAATTTGCTCTGTAGCAGTACGGGCTAAGGGGATAATTTGACTCGCCGCTTCTAAAATGTCATCGCTGGTAAAGTCGCGGTTTTGGCTAAAACCAATGTGCATAGCTTCTACTAAAGTTTGCTCAATTTCCGCGCCAGAAAAGTCGGGAGTTTCGTAAGCTAGGCGCTGGATGTTGTAATTATTTAAGTTATGCGATCGCAATCTTGATAAATGGACTGTAAAAATTTCTTGCCTTTCTTCTTGACTAGGTAAGCCCACAAAAAATATCTCATCAAACCGACCCTTCCGCAACATTTCTGGCGGTAGCGCCTGAATATCGTTAGCTGTAGCCACAACAAACACTGGGGATGTCTTTTCAGCTAACCAAGTAATAAACGTCCCAAACACGCGGCTAGTAGTGCCAGCATCGCCTTTACTATTTAGTCCCGAAAAGGCTTTATCAATTTCATCAATCCACAAAATGCAAGGGGCGAGGGCTTCAGCTACTTGGATCATTTGCCGGGTGCGAGACTCAGATTCGCCGACCAAACTTGCAAACAAACGCCCTACATCTAGCCGAAGTAAAGGTAAATGCCAATGATGAGCGATCGCCTTAGCGGTAAGAGACTTACCCGTACCTTGAATTCCTACCAATAGCAGCCCGCGCGGGTACGGTAAACCGTAAGTTCTAGCTTTTTCGGTAAATCCACCACCACGTCTGAGTAACCAGTCTTTAAGGTTGTCTAATCCGCCGATATCAGAAATCTTTTCAGTAGTGGGGTAAAAGTCTAAAATTTGAGTTTGGCGGATAGTTTGGCGTTTTTCTTCTAACACCAATTCCACATCTTCGGGTTGTAATTCGCCGTGAAAAGCGATCGCTCTTGCTAATACGCGGCGAATCCGCTCCATTGACAGCCCTTGACAGGATCTAACTAATTCATCTAAAAATTTTGTGTCGATTGATT
>CAJQOK010000310.1 GCA_905479905.1 uncultured Aliterella sp. | reverse complement strand
ACCATTCCAGCAGTTGTTCGCCGTAGGATGCGATCGCCTCAGTTTGGGGAAAATGAATATGCGTATCAATAAACCCTGGCATAATCAGCATTCCAGGATAGGAAACTATCTCAATTCCCACATATTTAGCTTGTAAACTCGCATAATCTCCTAGTTCTTTGACTAAACCATTTTCGATAACTAATAAACCATCCACAATATAACGAACGCTCTCTAGTTCGCTTGTATAAAACGGATCGTCTATAAAGTCTAAAAAGGAGCAACGAAAAGCTTTTAGTTGGGCTGACATGGATTTAAAATTAGTTAAAGGTTAAGGGCAATAGTTTAACCATTTTGCCCTTAACCTTAAAAATCGCTTCTAGTTTAATTGTCCAAGCACAACTTTACTTATAAAGTTCTGTTGACAGGCGCAAAGCCAAAACGCCGGGAATTAATGCAACAAGTAGCGCTGCATAGATTTGAATGTCGGATAAAGAAGACATGGTTTAAACCCTCGCATATGAACGGATTTCACTTTTATAGATCGTTCCCTACTTTCGGCTACATTTCCTAAGTAGAGGAATATTTTGTAACAAGTTGAAACACTAAATGAATTTTTACTTGGGTATAGACTTCGGAACATCAGGCGCAAGAGCCGTTATTGTTGATGAAAACAGTATTATTAGGGCAGAAGTTGAACAGCAATTTAAGCTAGTAGCGCCGGAATATTGGGCGGCTATGTGGCAAAAAGCTTTATTTAACCTAATTGCACGGCTACCTAGAGAATTACGCGCCGAAATTAAGGCGATCGCCATTAATGGTACTTCTTCCACTGTAATGCTCTGCGATCAGTTAGGAAATGTTCTAAATACACCTTTGTTGTACAACGATGGGCGAGGAGTGGAGGTATTAGAAAAATTGCAGGCGATCGCACCTGCTAATAATATTGTCCTCAGCGCCACTTCTAGCCTCGCTAAACTGCTGTGGATGAGCAAACAACCCTTTTTCAACCAAGGGCGATATTTACTTCATCAAGCTGATTATTTGGCTTATTTATTGCACGGCAAATTAGGAATTAGCGACTATCACAACGCTTTAAAGCTGGGTTATGACGTAGAAAAGTTAGCATATCCCGCTTGGTTAACGAATTTAGCTGTAATGCCGTTATTGCCTCAAGTTTTAG
The DNA here is from genome assembly GCA_905479905.1 of uncultured Aliterella sp. GTDB lineage: Bacteria > Cyanobacteriota > Cyanobacteriia > Cyanobacteriales > Chroococcidiopsidaceae > Aliterella. The sequence continues at coordinate 10,913 of CAJQOK010000310.1, read as the reverse complement.
CACCTGGTAAGCCCATAGGAGAAGTTACGCCAGCCATTAATCAAACTTTAGGGTTGCGGAACGATTGTTTAATTTGTGCAGGTACAACCGATAGTATTGCGGCATTTTTGGCTAGTGGCGCTAAAAAACCTGGGGAAGCGGTGACTTCTTTAGGCTCTACGCTGGTACTTAAACTATTAAGCCGTACTCGCGTAGAAAATGCAGAGTTGGGAATTTATAGCCATCGTTTGGGGGATTTGTGGCTAACGGGCGGCGCTTCTAATACGGGTGGCGCGGTGCTAAGGCATTTTTTCACGGATGCAGAGTTAACAAGCTTCAGTAGCCAAATAGAGGCACATACAAGTAACCTTGATTATTATCCATTATTGAAAATGGGCGATCGCTTTCCCATCAACGATCCTTTACTCCCACCACGTCTAGAACCTCGCCCAGATAGCGATGTAGAGTTTTTGCATGGCTTACTTGAAGGTATTGCTCGAATTGAAGCTAAAGGCTATGAACTATTGCAGCAATTAGGCGCAGATAAATTAACTTGCGTTTATACGGCGGGTGGTGGGGCAAAAAATAGTGTTTGGACGAGAATACGCGGATTTTATTTACAAGTACCAATGCTTTCTCCCATCCATACCGCCGCCGCTTACGGTACAGCATTGTTAGCAAAAAATAATTAGTGTCAGTCTAATTCTTGCCTCAATTGACAAATTGCCGTACTCGTATTGCGATCGTAGGCAATTTGTTTGTACTTAATAACTAATTCTTGAATATCGATCTCACAGAAATATCGACTGTGAGAGCAGCGCAAATACTCGGTTTCTTGTAACTGATAAATAATTAACCTATCTCTCCGAAATAGCCAAACTTCGGGAACTCGATAAGGTAAATAATCATTTATCTCTGTGTAACTTGTGACATCAATTTCCAGCACTAAATCTGGGGGAGGATCGATGCTCCAATCAATCCGCTCTTTGCCCGATGATGCTTCCCAGTTGTCAATATAAAAGCAGTAGTCTGGCTCAATGCCACTTTCTGCTGGAAGTTCCATTGTTACGGGTGTAAAAGAGTCATATTCAAGTTTGTTGTGGTCAAGTAAGACTTTGATAATATCGGCAATGAGACTAGCATCTCGTCCATGTTTGGGCAGTGGAGACATTAGTAAAACTTCTCCATTACGATACTTGATGCGAGGAATAGAGTTGTCGCCGCGTTGCTGGCATAAGTTTTGGTAGTTTTCCCAAGTTGCAGGCATTCGCAACAAGCTTCCAGACGGTAAGTGGATTTTTTCAGGTGAAACGATCGCAAACATGGCATTCTTGCTTACTAGCACATACACCGTAATAATTGCTTATTTTACTTAAATTAAAAACAGATACACTCAAAGTAGTTTGTACTTGCTGTAGATATATGACTACATTACTAATTCAAAATGAAAGCACTTTGCTATCAGTAAATCTTCCTGACAGCGAATCGATGACAACGGAGCAGTTTTATGAATTTTGTCAATTAAATCGAGATTTACGCATTGAGCGTACCGCTAATGGAGAAGTAATTGTTATGCCTCCAGCCTTTTCAGATACAGGTAATCGTAATCTTAAAATTGGTCAGCAAGTTGGATACTGGGCAGATAGAGATGGCACAGGTGAAGCTTTTGACTCTAGTGCAGGCTTTACTTTACCTAATGGCGCAATCCGCGCTCCCGATACCTCATGGATTAAGCTAGAACGCTGGAATGCTTTAACAGAACAGCAAAAAGCCTCTTTTGCCCCAATTTGTCCAGATTTTGTAATTGAGTTACGTTCTAAAAGCGATACTTTAAAAAGCTTACAAGCCAAAATGCAAGAATATATCGCAAATGGTGCATTATTAGGATGGTTAATCGATCGCCAAAACCGTAAAGTTTATATTTACCGTCCTAACCAAGAAGCAGAAATTTTAGATAATCCTGAATCTGTAAGCGGCGATCGCATATTACCGGGATTCATGCTCCAAATGGCGAAAATCTGGTAACTAATCTACTTTTTCTAATTGAGCAATTCTCGGATCGATGATCTTTTTTTGATTAAGACTAGGAAAAGCGATCGCTAATGATATCTTGTTCCCAGAACCTAAAATGTGGGTAATTTCGCCAATTCCAAAACTTCGGTGTAAAATGCGATCGCCTACTTGCCAACTTTGATTAGTAGAAACTGTAGTACGCGCACTCGCTGGGGGTTTAGTTGCAACCCGCGTTTGCTGTCTTGCGGCTAACAATTCTTCTGGTAACTCTGCTAAAAATTGCGATGGCATGGCGCTTTCACGATTACCATACAAGCGACGTTCACGGGCGTGAGAAATGTATAATCTTTCTTCGGCGCGAGTTATACCAACGTAACATAAACGCCGTTCTTCTTCCAAAGATGCCGGATCGTTTAACGACCGGAAATTAGGAAATAAACCTTGTTCTAGTCCTACTAAAAATACTACCGGAAATTCTAAACCTTTCGAGGCGTGTAAGGTTAGTAAAGAAACGGCGGTTTGACCTTCTTTTAAGTTATCCAAATCCGAAGTTAAAGCTGTACTTGCTAGAAAAGATCCAAGGTTTGGTTCTTCGGTTTCTTCTTCAAATTGCAGTACGGCGTTATAAAGTTCTTGGACGTTTTGCAAGCGTTCTAAACTTTCATCTGTACCTTGACTTTGCAAGTCTTTAACATAACCCGATTCTTCTAAAACACCTTGCACAATCTCCGATGGTGTTGCCGTATCTACCTGTTCTTGCCAAGTGCTAATTATCCGCGCAAAATTATTAACGCCTTTAGCAGAACGTCCGGCTAAAGTATTTACAGAAGTTTCATCGCTCAATATTTCCCATAATGGTAAACCTAATTCTTGGGAAGCTTTGACAAGATTATCTATAGTTGCTTTGCCAATTCCGCGCCGGGGTGTATTGATTACACGCAATAAACTTACTGTATCTGCTGGATTTGCGATCGCTCTCAAGTATCCTAATATATCTTTAATCTCTTTGCGATCATAGAACTTTAAACCACCAACAATTGTATAAGGTATACCCCGCCTTACTAACAATTCTTCAAAAGGGCGAGATTGCGCGTTAGTTCTGTATAAAATAGCAAAACTACCCCAGTGTATATCTGAGGTTTTACTTTCTAGGTTACGAATTTGATTGACGACAAAATCAGCCTCAACAGTTTCATCTTCGGCTCTATAAATATAAATTTGTTCTCCAGCGCCTCTAGTCGGTTTAAGAACTTTATCAATCCGTTGGGTATTATTTGAAATTAGCTCATTAGCCGCTTCTAAAATGTTGTCTGTAGAACGATAATTTTCTTCTAACTTAACCATTGTGCGCGTATCATCATCGGGCAAACCGTCGCCAAAGTTGTTTTGAAACTCTAGCAAAATTGTAAAGTCTGCCATCCGGAAACTATATATAGATTGATCGGCATCACCTACTACAAAAACCGAGCGGTTTTGCCAATTCCATTCACTTTTAGTCATTTCTCCATTCGTTACAAGTAATCGAATTAGATCGTATTGAATCCTATTTGTATCTTGATACTCATCTACTAAAATATGCTTAAACTTTCTGTGCCAATAATTTAATACTTGCTCGTTTTGTTCAAATAATTTAACTGGGATTAATATCAAATCGTCAAAATCTAAAGCATTATTTTCAGCTAATTTATCTTGATAGTGACTGTAAACTTCTGCAATTACTCGCCCACGATAATTTGGCTGATCTTGTTCAAAATCTTGCGGTGTAATTCCTTGATTTTTGGCATTACTAATTGCATAACGAACCGAACGCGGCTCAAACTTTTTATCGTCTAAGTTTAGCTTTCTAACAACAATTTCTTTAACCAATCCTTGAGCGTCAGATTCATCAAAGATAGAGAAATTACGATTCCATTTACGCCCTTTTTCGTCTTGGTACTTTTCAATGTCGTAACGCAAAATGCGAGACAAAAGGCTGTGAAACGTTCCCACCCAAAGGTCTTTGATGTATTCTTTATAAACGTGCGATCGCAATTGAACTTGTTGGACTGGTGGCAACTGCTCTAAAGGCTTACCATAGTTAGTAATAGCTAATTGTTCGGCAAATAACTTTTGAATGCGATCTTTCATTTCCCGTGCAGCTTTGTTAGTAAAAGTAACTGCTAAGATATTTTCGGGATCTACTCGATGCTTTAAAATTAAGTTAGAAATTCGATAAGTAAGCGCTCTAGTTTTGCCAGAACCCGCCCCCGCAACTACTAATAAAGCACCACAATAATGCTCAACTGCTTGGCGTTGGCTGGGGTTAAGATGGCTGAGAAAATCGATAGTTGTCATAAGTAATATCTATAAAGTAATTTATATTACAGGCTAAAAAGCCTGTAATAATTTTTAAGCTGGGTGAAAGTAAAAAGCTGCTCCCAAAACTGCGTAAGTTGCCAGCAATAATGTTCCTTCTAACCAATTAGAACGTCCATCTAAACTAATTAAGTTAGCAACAGTAACAGCAACAGCAACAGCAACTACTTCAAAAGGATTGAAATTTAGATCCATTGGTTGATCGATTACAACTCCAACCAAAACCAGAATAGGTGCAACTAAAAGCGCTACGAGTAAGCTAGATCCCATTGCAACTGATACAGATAAATCCATATTATTTTTTATAGCAACGCCTACCGCAGTGACGTATTCCGCAGCGCCGCCAACTAAAGGTAGAAGAATTACCCCAGTAAATAAGGGAGTTAAACCTAGTCCTTTTGTTGCTTCTTCCACAACACCTACAAAAATTTCTGATTCAAAAGCAACACCAATAGTAGCAACAACTAATACACCAATCCACAGTGTCAAGTTTGGCTTATGAGCAGGAGTTTCTACTGCACCATCTGGCGCTCCTTCTAATTCTACCAATCCCACTTCATAAAGGTAGCTGTGAGTTTTCAAGGAAAATAGCAGCGTCAAGGCATAAACAACGATTAATATGACTGCGACAGTAATTGATAGATTGCGAATTGCTATATCTTCAACTCCGTTTGATGTGTAGATTACCATTGTAGGCAAAACGATCGCCGTCACCGCCAGCGTCATCGAAGAACCATTTACCCGCGCCACAATCGGCTTAAATTCTTGCTCTTTGTAACGGAGTCCTCCTAGCAGCATAGACAGCCCCATCACGAGCAACAAGTTACTAATAATAGTGCCAGTAATACTTGCCTTAACAATGTCTACCAAGCCTGCTTTTAGGGCAACTAGAGCGATAATTAGCTCGGTAGCATTGCCAAATAAGGCATTTAACAGCGCCCCAATGGATGAACCTGCTACAACTGCTATTTCCTCTGTTGCCGTACTTAACCATATCGCCAAAGGCACGATCGCAATTCCCGAAGTAATAAATACTGTCAGCGTCCCCCAGTGCAAATACTCGGCGGCTATTGAAATGGGGATAAAGACGAGTAAACCGATAGAAAGTGTTTTTTTGATTGACATAAAGTTAGATTGCCATATTCATACAACAAGTTAAATCCTCAACCAAATATAGCTTTTAGCCATACTACCGCCCCAATTCCTAACAAAAACCACAAACCAACTACGATAATGGCAGCTATCCAATTTGTCGGCTTACCGTCAGCCATAGCTGTAGCAGCTTTTTCACGACATTCAACTAATACATCTGGGGGAATCATTTTAATTACTAAAGCAATCCCCAAAGGAACCAAAATTAGATCGTCAAGATAACCAATTACAGGAATTACATCAGGAATTAAATCGATAGGGCTAAAAGCATAAGCAACTACCGCCGCCGCTAGAAACCGCGCATACCAAGGAACACGCGGATCTTTGCAAGCAATATAAATAGCATAGGTTTCTTGCTTGAGTAGCTTTAGCTGTTGTTTCCATCTCTGCATCATGAATAAAATACCCCCTTGCGGGGGCGAAATAAAGCGATCGCACTCCGCGCAGCACTAAGTGCGATCGCACTGCGCGGCATTTCTACTTATTTAAGCGCGATTATCCCACTCTTGGGCGGCATCAGCCACCGCTTGATCTACAGTTTTTTCTCCTAGCATCGCTGCTTGCAAGTTTTCATAAATTGCTTTCTGCAAAACGTTGATATTCTTCATCGCCGGAACTAACACTTCTGCGTTTGGCAACTCTCCAGCGCTAATTACCCGTGCTTTTTCTAAAGCACTCCCATTGGCTGCAACGGTTTTAAAGTAACTGTTAGAAAGTGCTTCGGTTGTCGAAGGTAAAACATTAGCAGCTTTAGCAAAACTTAGCTGATTTTGATTATTTGTCACAAATAAGGCAAACTTAAGTGCATTATCTGGTTGTTCGGTATCGCGGGGAATCACTAAATTCATTACTGCTACATTTTTTTTCCCATTTTCTCCGGTAATTTGTGGGGCTGTAGCTGATACTTTGGCAATAGCTGGGGCATTAGTTGCGATCGCGGTTAAAAATTCTCCTCCAGATGCTAACATTGCCGCCTCACCAGATTGGTACATTTCAATTCCGTGTCTATGTCCTTGAGTTAATACCTCTTTTGGCAACAAACCATCTTTATAAAGATTTACCCAATATTCAAAAGCTGCTTTCCCTACTGGAGTATTAAATGCTGCTTTGCCTTGGTCATCTACCAAAGTTACACCCATTTGCACCAGAGACTCTAATACTTCAGCAGAATCTTCGGCAACAAAAGTAGTAAACATGGCGTATTTACCAGTTTTGTCTTTAATAAGTTTAGCGGCTTGAGCTAGTTGAGTGTAATTTGTAGGCGGACTACTGATTCCTGCTTGCTTAAGTAACTCAGCATTATAAATAGTTATGCGTGTAGTTAAATACCAAGGAATCCCAAAGCTTTTACCATCCAAGGTACTAGCTTGCCAAATATTCGGTAAATAAGCCTTTAACACCTCCTTTGGCACTTTGGCATCCAAGTCTAACCAAGCATTGCGAGTTGCGAGTTGAGAAGCAAAATCTGGGTTAAGATTCACAACATCTGGTGCAGTTTTCGCCGCTACTGCCGTTAAAATTTTGCTTTCCATTGCCGACCAAGGAACGTCAACCCAGTTAATTTTGATACTAGGGTTCTCCGTTTCAAAGGTACTAATCAAGCTTTGAAAATAATCTGTAAACTCAGGCTGCAATTGCATTGTCCAAAACTCAAGCGGCGGATTATTGCCACTAGACTGCTGGACTTGCGTATTTACGTTACCTGTATTGCAGCTAACGATCCAACTTAACATCAAGCCCAGCATTGCAAAAATTCCGAGTTTTTTCCAAGGCTTGATTTTATTTATTAACCTTTGTATTGTTGACATTTGCTCTAACTTATGGATTGATTAAGGCAGTTTGACATTTTTAAGCTACCTTTGCGCAGCAGAAGACATTAATATAAATATCTCATTTAGTTTAGTTATCAACCTTTAGGCAATTGACAAAACTGTGGTTAATCGTTTTAAAAATTTATTAGCAAAACGCAAAGTAGGCGTTGGGATCGAACTTGCTCCAGAGAGAATTAATATAGCTCAATTAAGCAAGCAACGTCAGGGGTTTAAACTAGCGGCGTTATCATCTTTTCCAGTTCCTGAAGGAATATTCCAAGATGGTCAAATTGTCGATTCACCCGCCTTGGCAGAATTAATAACTTCAGCCCTAGCTGAAAGCAAAATCAAAGCCCAGCGCGTCGCCACCGCAGTACCGGGACGAGAATCTTTAGTAAGATTGATTCCTTTACCCGCAGAGCTTGACGATCGCGAACTACGAGAAATGGTACTAAATCACGAAGCTGGGCTGTACTTGCCCTATCCTAGGGAAGAAGCCGACGTTGATTATCAAAAACTGGGGTACTTCGTCGATGAAGATGGCATTGAAAAAGTCCAAGTGTTGCTAGTTGCCACGCGCAAAGACATTACAGATACTTACATGGATACTTTTGCCCAAGCAGGTTTAGAAGTAGACGTGCTGGAAATTAATAGTTTTTCCTTAATTCGGACTATCCGCGAACAACTACGGCAATTTGCCCCTCAAGAAGCCGCCGTATTAGTGGATATTGAGTTTGACAATACAGAAATTGCGATTATTGTTGATGGAGTGCCGCAGTTTTCGCGCACTGTTCCGATTGGGACTTACCAACTGCAAGCAGCATTATTAAGAGCAACAAAGTTGCCCGCAACTAGAGACACGCGGATGCTACAAACGATTTCTATTCCTCATACCGAAGGCGATGACGTTGAAGATTCGGTTACATCAACTAATCCAGGCATAGCATCCTTACTAAGAGTTCTCGGAGAATTAACAGACGAATTACGCCGCTCTCTCGATTTCTATCTCAATCAAAATAACAACTTGGAAATTACGCAAATTTTATTAGCAGGGCCTGGAGGCGGAATTGATAACCTAGAGGAGTTTTTTCGCCAAAAGTTAAACCTACCAACAGTGCAGATAGATCCAGTGTCTGCTTTGTCCCTAGAAGTAAACGAAGAGAAGTTTACCAAAGCTCAAAGACCGGGATTGGGAATTGTACTTGGATTAGGACTTAGAGAGGCATGGGGCGATGTATAGTCTTGATGTAAATTTTGTTAAAAGTCGCAAGCCAGTAAAGGCAGATACCGTTGCCAGAAACTTTAGCGTTCCCCGCCTTTCTGGAGACATGACCCCTATTTATATAGGATTGGGTGTAGGGTTAGCGTCTTGCGCCTTGGTAGGAGCGGGACTTGTAATTTTGTCAGCCCAAAATTCAAAGCTAACATCAGAAGTAGCTCAGTTAGACCAAACCCTGACGGCGTTGGGCATTCAAGAACAAGAAATTCAACGCACTAAAACAGACCTAGAGCAAATCAAGGGGCAAAATAGAGCCTTAGCTACAGTATTTAACCAGATTAGACCTTGGTCAGCTATTTTGCAGGATATTCGCGATCGCATTCCCGCTAATGCCGTCCAAATTCAAAGTATCAAGCAAATTGTCCCCACCCAAACAGTGGTAGCCGCCACCCCCGCAGCCACACCAGCACCCTCCGCCTCACCCTCCGCCTCACCCTCCGCCGTCGCGATTCCTGCGGTGACTTCAATCCCCGTTAGCGGGATAGAGATTTCTGGGCTGGCGCGCTCCTTCAACGATGTAAACGATTTAATTTTGACTCTCAAGCAATCTTCTTTCCTCCAAAGTGCCGAAACAAGAATCATTACCGCTACGTTGGTAGAAAACCCCGTCCAATCAAGCGCTGGCGTTAAGTTGCCCCAAGTTGTAAGTTATACAATTCAATCAACTTTCAGCGATGCTGGTGCAACTGCGCTATTAAGAGAGTTAGAACGCAAAGGTACTTTAGGTCTAGTAACGCGAATTCGGACACTGCAACAAAAAGGACTTATCCAATAATGACGTTTAGCGATGATTTTATTACAGTCGGCGAAGGGCAAGAATTAAAAGGGGTTGATGATAACTCCCCTTCTTTGTTCGGCATCAAATTAACACCACAAATTAGCGGTATTTTAATCGCTGTAGCCCTGCTCGCCTTAGCTGCTTACTTGGCTAACAGCTATGTCATGCCCCTATGGCAAAAATACGGTGAATTGACGGCAGATCGCGATCTCAAACAGTCGCAAGTTACGCAAAAACAAGCCAATATTAAGCAAGGCGAAGAACTAAAAAAGAATTTAGAAACAGCAAAAAAAGATCAAACAGAAATTTTATCCTTGTTTGCTAACGAAAAAACCTTAGATACTTTATTACTAGACATCAACCGCCTAGTTGATTCGGGTAATTCAACTACTGGTGGGACAGTTTCTAAACTACAAAAATTTGAACCAGTAAATCAATCCGCCGAAATAATCAACGATGGTTCTTTTGGCTCGGAGGTAAACGGCAAATTAAAACGCCGCATAATTAATATTTCCCTTACTGGAAATTACGAACAAACCCAGTCGATATTTCGCAACATGGAGCGCCTGCAACCATTGTTGATTGTTAATGAGTACACTTCAACGTTGCAGCAAGATCCAGTCGATCCTACTACAGGGCGCTTACCTCCAGCTTCCATCAATACAGCGTTCAAACTGCAAGCGCTAATTCCGGCTACTCCCGAAGAATCGGCTGCGGCGGCTGCGGCGGCTGCGGCTCCTAAACAGTAGATGCCCCACGAATCCATACAGAACTATGTTTTAGTAATAGTTCTGTTTAATGTTTTTTTATCTAGCATTTTTGCCTAGTTCTAAAATCATTAAACTTAACAAGTGCGTGTAATTACTTAGAAAAGACAAATTTAAAATAAAGATTAAGTAAAGTTATCCGTAAATTCTCGCTTGTATATTCACGGGAAATAGAGATAAGTTTTTGGGTAAGTTTAATAGATGAAAAATACAAAAAACCTTTAAGAAAAGGTAGTATAGTGACCTTTGACTATCTGCCTGTAAAGTAAACCAATTAGTATACTTTGAGGAATTAAATCTAAACAAATAACTAAGTTTAGTATCCTTAGTTCGATTTTAAAGTAGATATCTATATTTATAAATAGTGAAGTGTGAAGACGTGAAAAATCCTTGGATTAATAGTAGTGTAATAGTTGCAGGAGCAACGGTAGTATTGATGGCTGCCCATCCGGGATTTGCCCAAGTAGCAAAAGTAATCAGCGTCCAGCTAAATCAAACAAGTAGTGGCTTGAATTTAGTTTTAGAAACCTCTACAGGTAAGCGTCCGCAGGTTTTTACCAGTAAGCGAGGAAATAGTTTTGTTGCTGACATTATCAATACGCAATTACAACTACCTCAAGGAGACACCTTTCGCCAAGTTAACCCCGCGCCAGGAGTGGCTTCGGTCATAATTAATCGGCTAGACGCAAATAGTATTCGGATTGTAGTTACAGGCAGCAACAGCGCCCCCAACGGTCAAATTAGCGATCGCACTGACAGAGGATTTACGCTAAGTTTGA
>CAJQOK010000309.1 GCA_905479905.1 uncultured Aliterella sp. | reverse complement strand
TTGAATCCACTCTTGAATCAAGTAAAACTCCTCGTTTTCGACAAAGTAGGCGAAAAGCTTAGGAATTTGGGTGCTACCTTCTCCTAGTTTTTCTAAAGTCGCTGCTTCGCGCCCAAATCGCTCTTGTTGAAACTTTTGTTGTCCCGCTTGGTTCTTTTGCGGGTTATTCATTACCTTTAGCTGCTTAATCACACAAGGACGGCGGGAAGGCAGGTAAGTATCCTCAGCTAAGAAGGTTTCACCAAACCCGCCATGTCCTAAAACCTGAATAACTTGATACCGCCCGTTTAGCGTTGTCATCATTAAAATTTTTACAGTAACGCTGCAAAGGATTCAGATTACTAGGTCTATATACCTTTACAAAATCTATATCATTTGATTTGTAGTGTAACCAACTACCTAACGATTGAATTGAAAAGTCAAAAGCAATAAAAATCTCTTTTGTCTAACCTTCAACGTTGCAGTGCGATCGCATTAGTTCACAATAGTTATAGAGACTAACGGAAAATACCTTGATGAATAAAGATATGCGGCGAGAGTTTGCTACTTCAGAGGAATTAATTGCTTACCTCCAAACCCAATTTCCTACAGCCACAGCACGGGATAACCATATTAGTACAGCTATAGGTGGTCGCAAAGCCGCTCAAGAACTTTTAGAGCAAGTAAACCCGTCTAAATATGCTAGTTCGCGCAACTATCTAACTGGTGCAGTGACTCGCTTGTCGCCATACATCCGTTATGGGGTTTTAAGTTTGGCAGAAATTCGCGATTACATTCAAGCTCAAGTACAACAAAAAGATGAAGCAAGTAAACTAATCAACGAACTAGGATGGCGTGATTATTGGCAACGGCTTTATATTGAGCTTGGTAATGATATTTGGCTAGACAGAGAGCCTTATAAAACTGGCTATACGTCTAAAAACTATGCAGAGGTATTACCCGATGATATTGCTAGTGGAACAACTAAGCTTGTCTGCATTGATAGTTTTAGCCAGCAGTTGCGCGAAACAGGATATTTACACAATCACGCGCGATTATGGCTTGCATCTTACATAGTGCATTGGCGCTCTATTAGCTGGAAAGCAGGTGCAGTCTGGTTTTTGCAACATTTATTAGATGGCGATCCCGCTAGTAATAATCTATCTTGGCAGTGGGTTTCGAGTACCTTTAGCCAAAAACCATATTTTTTCAACCGGGAAAATTTAGAGCGTCATACTGAAGGAGTTTATTGTCGTCAATGTCCTTTCTACGGTAGCTGCGACTTTGAAGGAAGCTACGAAAAATTGCAAAACCAATTATTTCCCCAAGCGGAGTTTTATCGCTCTACTCCCCAAAAACACCGCCCTAAAAATCCTCAGCGCCCAAGGGCTTAAAATTATGACTATACCAATAATTTGGGTACATGGAGACTGTTTGAGTCCTGCTAATCCTGCCTTAAAAATGTACCCTGATGCTCCGGCAATTTGGGTATGGGATGATGCTTTAATTGATGAGTGGCAGCTAAGTCTCAAACGAGTAAAATTTATTTACGAATGTTTGTTAGAGCTACCTGTAGTGATTCGACGCGGAGACGTAGCAACGGAAATAGTTGCTTTTGCCGAAGAATGCGATCGCCATGCTGTGGTCACGGCTACAAGCCCTAGTCCTCGATTTAAAGATATTTGCCAAAAAATCGCTCTACCCATTACTGTGCTACCAATAGAACCATTTTTTGAATATGAGGGTTATATCGATCTCAAAAGTTTTTCCCGCTACTGGAAAGTTGCCCAACGTTATCTATAAACCTCTATTAGCCTCATTTCGCCTCTGTTTAAAGGTATTGCGTCTGAACTATAGCAATTTATATATAACCGTAAACTCAAAAGGTGACAAAACCTACTTTGCTCTATCTTTGGTTAGAAATTGACTTTTTTCTAAGGATTTTAGAGTTTTTCTGTAGCCGTTGTTACGAATTAGGTGTTATGTTAGGATTAACAAACAAAAAAACTAATAAAACAGATAAGTAATCATGATTAGAAATAAACAACAAGCCGCCAAGCAAGCCTCTGATGCTCACCGCGTTAATATCCAAAAAAGTTTAGAGCATCGCCTACAAGTTGCTAGAGCTAATGGAGATGAGCAGTTAGTTCGGCAGCTAGAGTCAGAAATGAGCTATTTTAACTAAGCAAACTAAATAACTAAAGTTTTCATCCTCCCCGACTTTACCCTAGGTAAGCCGGGGAGGATATTTTTATGATGATTAACTAAATAGACATTGTTAAAAAAACTTAACAATCAACCTCAAAAACTAAAGTATTTTAAGTCCTAGCTATACTGGTTAATTGAAAGCTTGTAATTAATGCTACGCTTAATTGATTTTTGGTAAATGTTTGATGAGAGAAAGAGTAATTGCTTTATTAAAAACGCTTAAATGGATTTTAAGCCGCAATCTTGGGCGAATTGTCTGGAATCTTTTTCTAGCTTTTATTCCTTTAGGATTGAGCTTTTGGTTATTTCGTCGTGGGCGATCGCGTCCAGTGGTTTGGTGGCTAGGATTTGTAGTTTTCTTAGCTTTTTTGCCTAATGCACCCTATATTTTGACTGATATTATTCATCTTATTTATGATGTCCGCGCAGTCGATTCTGTGTGGACAGTTACTTTAGTTGTCTTTCCTCTGCATTTACTGTTTATTTTGTCTGGGTTTGAAGCTTACGTTATTTCTCTGATGAATTTAGGTTATTACCTGCAACGCATTGGCATGAAAAAATTTATTGTAGCTGCGGAGTTATCTATTCATGCTTTGTGTGCTGTTGGTATTTATTTAGGGCGGTTTCCCCGTTATAATAGCTGGGATTTGATTACGAGACCCGATGATTTAGTCAATACGGTCGTAGAAGATTTGATTGGTAGAATTCCTTTAGCAATTGTTTTTATTACTTTTGTCGTAATTACTATTTTGTACTGGCTGTTTAAGCAGGTAACTATAGGCGTTTTATGGCAACGTGGAGCAATAGATTTTTACTTACCTGCAAAGAGTTTTAATCGCTAACAACTAATAGAATTAACCCTTGGAGAACGATTGCGAACTACTGGCGGTTTTCGACCAATTAGTATAGTTATTTTTCGCGCCATCAAAACTAACTGCTGCATAAAGTTTTTATTTTGAGCTTTAAATTTTGATGAGTTTAATAAAATGGCTGGAATAGGTCTTTTTAATCTTCTTATTGTGCGCCTGCGAAGCATTTGCGATAGTTGCAACGCTTCTCGCTCTTGCTGAAAAAGGTCTATTTTTCTTGTTGCTAAAACAATTAAATCTGGTCTTCTATAATGAATGCAAGGAATAGCAAGGACTTTATCCTTAAATATCAACCGAGTATAGCGATCGCCCTTAATTTCGCTGGCGGTGACTTTTAATTCAAATATCGCTTCCTCTAATTGCTCAGATAATCGATTGACTTTTTCAGCATTCACTAATAGTTTTTGCCAGCCGTTAATTACTTTTTGCGGTTTTTCCCGGCTCAACTGCGATTGTAATGGCTCTATAGGATTAGAATACGCTGTTGTTTTTGTACCTGTGCTAATAAATTCGCTCATAATAAACGGCTTTTTAACTAGATTGTCACTACAATAGTACAAATGAACTATTAAAGCAACAGTAACTAGCTAGAAGCTGCACTGAGATCGGCATTACGGGTTAAATAACCATCTTCCATATCGACAATGCGATCGGCGATATCCAAAATGCGGTTGTCGTGAGTCACCATCAAAATAGTTGAGCCTTGCTCTTTGGCGAGGCGTTGCATAATTTCTACGACATCGCGCCCAGATTTTTTGTCTAAAGCGGCGGTAGGTTCGTCTGCAAGGATAAGTTTGGGATGATTCACCAAAGCACGAGCGATCGCAATGCGTTGTTTTTGTCCGCCAGAAAGGCTGTCTGGGTAGTAATTTACCCGCTCTCCCAACCCTACAGCTTGCAGCATTTCTGTAGATTTTGCTTCGGCTTGTTGTTTAGAAATGCGATCGTTTAATTCGATAGACATTTGCACATTTTGTTTGGCGCTGAGAAATCCGAGTAAATTGTGAGCTTGAAAAATATAGCCAATTTGCCGCCGCATTTGCACTAACTTACTTTCTTTAGCTCCATTCAATTGCCGATCTAAAAGGGTTAAATTTCCTTCTTGAACCGAACGCAAGCAGCCAATTAAACTAAGTAGCGTAGTTTTTCCAGAGCCAGAAGGGCCAGTCATAATTACAATTTCTCCAGCATTGATGCTGAGATTAATATCAAATAAAACCTGTTTTTTGAGATTTCCTTTACCGTAGTAATGATTGAGATTTTCAATAGCAATTACAGGTTCTACCATAGTATTAATTAAAATATATCTGCCGGATCGGCAGCTTGGAGTTTGCGGACAGCGATCGCGCCTGAAGCACAACACATAATTATAGTTAAAATTAAAACGGTTGTTGCTCGTTCTAACGTCATAGCTATGGGTAATAAAGTAGCATTTTTTGCCATAGCATACTGAAACATAGCAAACCCAAATCCTGGAACGTAACCCAAAATAGCTAGGATTATAGCTTCTTGAAATACTACTAATAGCAAATATTTCTGAGTGTAACCCATTGCTTTTAAAGTTGCGTATTCGGGCAAGTGATCGGAGACTTCACTATAAAGAATTTGATAAACAATCACCGTTCCCACAATGAAGCCGATAATTGTACCTAAAGTAAAAATAAATCCGATAGGCGTACTACTTGACCAGTAAGCTTTTTCAAAATCAGTGTATTCTTGTTTAGTTAAAATTTTTACATCTTTAGCCAAATAACTAATTAATTGCTGTTTAATTACGGCTGGATCTGCGCCAGGTTCTAATCTAATTAACCCGATGTCAATTAATCCGCGTTGCCTTTTATCGGCAAATAACCGTAGAAAATTGCGATCGCTAGTAATTATATTCCCATCTGCTCCGAAAGATGCCCCTAATTCAAATATCCCACCGACTTTAACTCGCCTACCTGCGACTTCTGTTGCGACTACTTTTCCCTGATTAAAATCTGTAGTAACATCCCCAAATTCCGGTCTAGATCCGCGATCAAATAATACAACATCTGGCAACTTAACTTTATCTAATTTTTCTGAAACTCCAGCCAAAGCAAACAATTGATCTTCGGGGTTTATACCAATTACTTGAATATTGCGAAGCTTGCGAGTTTGGGGATTTTTCCAGCTAGTAAAATCCAAATATATCGGATGTACAGATTTTACGCCTTGTAATCCTAGTGCTTGATACAAACGCCTTTGAGAAAAAGGTTCCATTGAAAGTAAAGCATCAGATTGAGGATTAATTAACACAATATCTGCGTCTAAACTGTCGTGCATTCGCACATTAGAATTAAACAATGCTTCTCGAAACCCAAGTTGCATAAACATGAGAATATCCGCGAAAGCAATTCCAGATAGAGCAATTAAAAGTCGAGGTTTTTCTCTAGTTAATTGCAACCATGCTAGAGGAATTTTTTTAAACATTATTTTTAAATATTAATTGCTACTATAACTTTGGCATTAGTTAAACCAGAAACTTTCCAACTAGATTGAGAATTAAGATTAATTTTAACTTCAACGACTCTAGCATCTACATCCGCCGATGGATCGTTATCAATTATATCTTGTTTGCCAATGAGCCTACCAACTTCTACAACAGTGCCTTTTAATTCGCCATTAAAAGCCTGATTATCGCTTGTAATAGTAGCTTTTTGCCCAAGACGAATTTTACCAATATCTTCTTCTAATACTTCAGCTACTACTAGCATTGAATCAGTTTTACCTAGGTCAACAATGCCATCGGTACTAATATTTTCTCCGGCTCTGGTATGTATTTTCATGATTTCCCCAGTTTGGGGCGCGGTAACATAAGTTAAAGCTAAATCAGCTTGAAATTGCTTTACACCAGACAGGGCGCTATTGACTTGCGCTTGAGCTATTTGCACATCTACCGGGCGAACTTCAACAATTTTATTTAAAGTAGCTCTTGCTTCATTAATTTGCTGAGTTGTAGTAGCTATTGCGCTTTCCCTAATTGCTCTAGCTTCAATTAGCTGCTGTTGAATTGTACTTACTCTTTCTCGGCGTGTAGCTTGACTTTCGTTAACTTGCTCCGTTGTCGTTACTGCACTCAATCGTCTACGTTCTAATTCTTGGGCAGAAATAGCGCCACTGTTATACAAATCTTGATAACGTTGTAAATCGCTTTGAGCGTTGCTTTGCTCGGCTTCGGTACGCGCTACCGTTGCTTGGAGAGTTTCATTTTGCCCTTGGAGTTCGGCTTGCAAACGCGCAATCGTAGCATCGTTGGCTTTAATTTCACCGCTCAACTGAGCTTGCAAACGTTCAATTGTTGCCTGTTGGGCTTGTATTTCCCCAGTTTGCGCTCCAGCTTTGACTTTAGCTAGATTAGCACGGGCAACTTCTACTTGTTGTTTTGCCCCGTCCAAAGCCGCCGCCGTGCGATCGCGATTGTCTAAAATAGCTATTACTTGTCCAACAGACACTAATTGTCCTTCTTTTACCAATATTTTATCAACTCTTGCGCCCATCCCTTGAGCCGAGCTTGGTGCAGACACCTTAATTACTTCTCCTTGAGGCTCCAATCTCCCTAAAGCGACGGCAGATTCAATTACAGGGGTAGGAATTACTACAGGGGTTGTAGGGGCTTGGGGTTGTAGCTTATTAAACGCTATTCCTCCAAGCGCGATCGCACTGGCGACAGCTAAACCTATCTTCCAGCGATTTTTGGGCTTTAATTCTGATTCTGCTTTTCGTATTGGCTGTTCGATCGTTCTAGACATGGCGATCGCATCTCTATAAATTTAAAATATTATTCCTCAAGTTTAAAAATACAACTTATGCTAAGTATCTGCCACTAAAGTCATCTATTACCGATAAATAGTGCATATTTTCTAGTTTGTCGTGCTTACCTGCTAGAAATAACATCGATAAATGCTTTGCTCAAAGTCTTACCGAGAAAAAGCCAATCGAACCAAAACACCATGTGAATTGAAGAAATCGCCCAAAATACTTGTTGATAAGACTTTTTACTAATTTTATGGCGAAGTCTGCGCTGGGCAACAAAAGCACCCAACCAGCCCCCTGCAAATTCGCATAGATGGAGGGTTTTTTCAGAAGTTCTCCAACCGCCTCGTTTTGCACGAGCCTTATCGTCAGCGTACACAGCAAAAGTTATTAAACTCATTACAAGATAGACAATAAGCGGAAGTGGATTTGCCATTGTCAAAGCTACATGAATTGAGCCAGTTAAAGGCAGAATTGATAGCAGCAATAACTCCCACACTGGAAAGGTAGATATAGGACGAGATTTAGAATCAAAGGTAGAATTTGACTTAATCCTAGCTCCCAAAATAAAGGCATTGTCCGCACGAACTTTGCCATCTTTTTCAACTACAACATAGTAGTAAATTGTGTCATCTGTTTGCGGACGGCGAGTTGCATCTTTGATTTGCGAGATGTGCAAAAAAACTTCAGGACTACCATCAGTAGGTTGAATAAAGCCAAAGCCGCGATCGTCTATCCATTTTATAAGTTGTCCCTTGCGTAGACTATTTTCCATAAAGTAACTCTAACCAATATTTTCCCCCGCCGCGTCCTAATTAATAATTACGATGCAAAGTCTTGTCTTAAGTTGCTGTCGTCGGGTCTAGAACTTGAAGATCTCGGCAGATTTTACGGGCGAGAAAATTATTTATTTCACGATGACGCGGAATTGCTGAAACTCTTTGAGACAAACGATTAACATAGATCGCAATTGTTGCCTCCTTCTCTCAAAAATTCGCAACCGTGAGCCTCAATAGGGCGGATCAAATCTAGACGCTTCATGCAACGGACAGAAAAACAGACTCTTTAATCGCATCTTGTCCTTGCATCTGTTCTTCAGCAAGTATGCGATTAGCTTCTAAAACTAGCCTCATAGCTTCCTCTAGATTTATTCTGGCTTCCTCTAAAGAATCTCCTTGCGTGTTAACTCCAGGCAATTCTTCAACAAAGGCAATATAGCCTTCTGCAACTTTCTGAAACACCTTTGTTAATGCAATTTGCATGAGTTTACCCTGTAATTTTTAAGGCAATTGTATCAAATATACTCTTGCTGCAATCTGTTAGTACAAGTCATGTCAGAGATAGAAATAATTTGATCGCTAATTATCTGGCAAATCGAACAAAACTGTAGTCATGTAATGTTCTGCCCATTGGTTGCCAAAAGCTTTTTCTAAGACTCTCCGAGTTTTGTCGTTTTGCTGTTGCTTGGTACAGTAATACTGTTGTGCGGCAACAATTTCGGCTCTCTTTTCGCCGCTTTGAGGTTGGGAGGCGATCGCACTAAGGCAATGAATAGCTAAAAATGCCTCGACTCGCTGCAAAAACATCTGTTCTTCTTCAGGAGTTCCGGGACGGATAAAAATACAAAACTCGGAAAAAATATCTCCCCACTCAGGCAACTCGCGGTTATTACTAAAATCGAGTAGAGGTAAGGCTTCTATTTGGGTGCTGTATTCGGGAGTAGTCAAGCGTTGGGCATTTAAAGGCGATAAATCGGCGATCGCGGCGCTAATTTGTCCCCTTCCTCCCACTAAGTCGCAGCCAAACATCGGTAAGGCGTATTCGGGGCGCGGAAACATCACGCAATGCAAGATATCAAGCATTGTCCCAACTTTGGCAAGTTCTAAGTGCAGCTTGCGAAACTGAGGAGTTTGATAGCAGAGGTTTTCTATTACTAGCTTTTCCCCTTCTAGCTTTCCTTCTACATAGCCTAACTCTGAGGGCATGGGGTAAGGTGATAAGTCTAAATATTTCTGCCAGCTACCCTCAA
>CAJQOK010000308.1 GCA_905479905.1 uncultured Aliterella sp. | reverse complement strand
ATGTGGCATCAGCCTGTAGTTGTGGTAGCCGAAGAAAAGGTACAGCAGCGCCTCAAAGAAATAGAAATTCCTAGGCTGCAACAGTGGTTAGGGGCGAATAAAGCTATTCGTACAGGCGACTGCTTTCCCGATGATAATTTTCAAGGAGTGTTGCTAATATCGCCGTCTAATTGGCTGGCAGCACAGTTAGAACAAACGCGATCGCTCTTTCCCCCCGGTATTCCTACAATCATTGATGGCGCGGACGATTTAGAAGATTGGGTACGCCTGCAACTAACTCTTAGCATTGACTCCCAAAACTGGGACGAACTCCTATTAGATTGTCCTTGGCAAAGCGAAGCAATCCGCACTGCTAGAGTGCAAATTGCTAAATCTATCTTTCAGCACCCCTTAAACCCGTATGAGTGTTATTTAATTTCGCCGTCAGAACAGGAGATTTTAGTTAGTATGCAAGCAAGCTTAGAAAGTTATTGTTTACCCCCAGCTTGGGTAAAGTTTGGGCAAAGTTTAAAATCAAATAATCAATTACTTTACGCCCGTGTGGTGCGTTCAGTTGGTTTATTTTCCTTACATTCTGCCCCAGTACAAGTAGCTGAAAGTCTTGCCCCCATTTGGTCTAAGCAACCAGTAGTTTTAGTTGGTAGTGTAATTGAGCAAGAAGCTACTGCGCCAATTTTTCGCCAATCGTTAGGATTGCCAGACTTAACAAGTTTAAAGTTTTCCGACGATCGCCAAACTAACTTAATTCAACTATACATTCCCGATCGCTTACCTTTGCCTAATACCCCAGAATATCAAAGCGCCCTGATTGACAAACTCCACTCTTTGCTAAGTTTAAGGACAACAATAGGATTGACACTAATTTTGGTGGGAGATGTGCCGCTAAAAGCTCAAGTTGGGACAATTTTGGCGGCGGAATTTGGTTCAAGAGTGCAAGTAGAAAAAACTTGTTTGGATGACAACGGTATTTTAGTTAGCGGTTGGGAGTTTTGGAAGCAACATCAAGAAGTTTTACCCGCACCGCAGTTATTAGTTGTTTCTACGTTACCTTTGCCATCCTTAGAAAATCCCTTAGTTGCTGGTAGAGTAGATTATTACCGGAAGTCGCATTTAGATTGGTTTCGCTTATATTTATTACCTACAGCTTTAACTGAACTAGCAAGAGCGATCGCACCCTTACGAGAACAACAAGGTGTAGTAGCATTATTAGATAGTCGTATTCTGCATCGCAGTTATGGCGCTCAGGTACTAGCGGCGCTCCATCCGGCGGCGAGAATCAATTATTTAGACTCTAGTTTTTTTAACCCTATTGAATCATGACTACTAACACTTGGACTCGTCGCCATGTCTTGTCTCTAGAGGATTTCACTAGCGATGAATACAATACGGTGTTGCAAACCGCCGCGAGTTTTAGTGAAGTGCTATTGCGGCGCACTAAAAAAGTACCATCGTTGCAAGGACAAGTAGTTGCAAACTTATTTTTTGAATCATCAACCCGCACTCGTAGTAGTTTTGAACTTGCAGCTAAACGTCTTTCCGCCGATACTCTCAATTTTGCCGCCGCCACTTCTTCCCTCTCCAAAGGCGAGACAATTTTAGACACTGCTAAAACTTATTTGGCAATGGGTACAGATATGATGGTGATTCGCCACAAAGAAGCTGGTGTCCCCAGTGCGATCGCCAATGAAATGGATAGACTAGGAGTAAAAGTTGGCGTACTCAATGCTGGAGACGGTCAACACGAACACCCCTCCCAAGCTTTACTAGACTTATTTACTATTTGTACGGTACTAGATCCCGAACAGCCACGTTTAGAATTACTAGCAGGTAAAAAGGTCGCTATTGTCGGAGATATTTTGCATTCAAGGGTAGCAAGGTCGAATATTTGGAGTTTGACTGCTAGTGGCGCTGAGGTACATTTAGCCGCGCCACCGACGCTTTTACCGCAGTTATTTACAGGTTTTGGTAATGATACTGGTAAGTTATTTTTGCACTGGAAGCTAGAAAACGCCCTCATTGATGCTGATTTTGTTATGACACTGCGATTACAAAAAGAGCGCATGACGAGCCATTTATTGCCGAGTTTGCGGGAATATCAGCAATTATTTGGCATTACCCGCGAAGTCTTGCAACTATGTAAGCCTGACGTTAAAGTTTTGCATCCTGGCCCTGTAAATCGCGGTGTTGAAATTAGTTCTGATTTGATGGATGACCCACGTTTAAGTTTAATTTCTAAGCAAGTAACTAGCGGTGTAGCAGTACGCATGGCTTTACTGTACTTAATGGGTAGCGGAAAAGCTTAATTAGCATTAAGAACACTGCTAAGAGTCTGCAATAATTCCTTTGCTGAAAAAGGTTTTGATAAAAAGTTTGTCACCCCACTATTAGCGGCGGCGGCTAACTTGTCACTCGAACTCAATCCGCTAACAGCAATAACTTTGACATCAGGATTAATTTGTTGCAAGGTGCGAATGGTAGTCGGCCCATCCATTACGGGCATCATCATATCAGTTAAGACTACCCTAATTTCTGCCTGATGCTTGGTATATAAAGCTATAGCTTCCTTGCCATCGCCAGCAGTGATGGCTTTATAGTTGTAAATTTCTAAAGATACTTTGGTAACTTCTCTAATGGCGCTTTCATCATCCACTACTAAAATTAATTCCCCTTGTCCCAAAGGTAAGTCAGAGTCAGCATTTTCTTGAGTAACTGTAGATTGGATAGCAGGTAAATAAATTTGAAACTCTGTTCCTTGTTCCACTTTGCTATACACCTGAATAAAACCACCATGACTTTTAACTATGCCCAAAACTGTCGATAAACCGAGACCCGTACCTGCACCAAGACTTTTAGTTGTAAAAAATGGCTCAAAAATTCTTGTTAAAGTCTCAGGAGCAATCCCCATTCCTGTATCAGCGATCGCAATTGTAATATACGCTCCTACTTGCGCGTCAATATGCAACCTAGCGTAATTTTCATCTATATTGATATTTTTTGCAGTGGTTTTCAACGTTCCGCCATTGGGCATTGCATCTAAAGCATTAACCACAAGATTCATCAGCACTTGATGTAGTTGAGTTGCATCTCCTGATACTGTCCACAAGTTAGGCTCTATATTGCTAGAAAATTTTATTGATTTAGGGAAGGTTTCTCTAACTATTTGCTCAATTTCTAAAATTAAATGTCTAACTTGCAATGTTACTTTTTTGCCTTCAATTCCCCGCGCAAATGACAAAACTTGCTTAATCAAAGCCGCACCGCGTTTAACGTTGCTTTCCAACATTTTCAGCAACGGCTGATGCTGGGGTTCGGGAAACTTGATTTTTAATAGCTGCACAGACATCAAAATTGGCGTGAGGACATTGTTAAGATCGTGAGCAATCCCACTAGCTAGAGTGCCTACACTTTCCAAACGTTGAGCGCGTAAAAATTGCGCCTCTAGTTGCTTTTTTTGGGTAATGTCGGTATTGACAACTAAAATTGATGTTGGTTGCCCCGTGCGATCGCGTACCAGCGTCCACCGACTTTCGACCACAACTTTGTTATTATCCTTGCTTACTTGCTCTAATTCCCCCTGCCAAGCACCGCTAGAGAGCAAAACTGCTTTAGCTAATTCTTGCTCTTTGGCAAATTCCGCATCCCCAAGTTTATTAACAAAACTACCAATTGCTTCGGCTGCACAGTAGCCATACAAGTTTTCTGCGCCTTTATTCCAAAACAAAATTTTGCCCTGCAAATCTTGCACCAAAATCGCATCTGTTGCAATATCAAGTAAAGCTGCTTGTTCGCGGATTTTTTGCTCAGAGCGCTTGCGTTCAATCGCGTAACGCAAAGATTTTTCTAAAATTGCTGAATTTATTAAACTTTTTTCTAAATAATCTACCGCCCCGGCTTGCATTGCCTCCAAGTCAATTTTAGGTTCGCCAATTCCTGTAAGCATGATTATCGGCGCTGTACAACCAATAGAAATCGATTCGCGGAGTAATTCTAAACCGTTGCGACTTCCTAAACGGTAATCAAATAGATAAACATCGTGTCGCCCTTGAGAAATTGCTGTAATTGCAGCGCTGTAAGTTGACACCCATTCTAATTGAAATTTAGCTGCACTTACTTCGTTCAACCAGTCACCGATGAGTACAAAGTAATCTTCGTCATCATCAACTAATAAAACTTTAACTAGATGATTATCCATAATCTGTATTTAACCGATTACAACGGTAGTTCGACGATTTCAAACCAATATTTACCAATAGTTTTCATTACTTCCACTAAACCACTAAAAGTCACAGGCTTAGTAATAAAAGAGTTTGCACCAAGATCGTAGCTGCGATAAATATCTTCATCAGCTTTTGAAGTAGTTAAAATTACAATAGGTATTCGTCTTAAATTTGCGTCTGCTTTAATTTGTTTTAATGCCTCGCGCCCGTCTTTTTTCGGCATATTTAAATCGAGCAAAATTAGCCCCGGACGAGGTGAAAGGTTAATATTGCTATACTTGCCACGACGATACAAGTAGTCCATTAACTGTTCGCCATCACAAACGATATGCAAATTATTAGCTAAACAACTTTCTGTCAACGCTTCTTGGGCAAGCAAGCAGTCATCTTCATCATCATCAGCCATCAGAATTGTTAGTACCGTTCGCCGTTTCACTATAATGTTGCTCCCCAGCCTGTTTTATCGGTAGTGTGACAATAAATGTCGCTCCTTGTCCGGGCGTACTTAGGGCGGTAATACTACCACCGTGACGTTCTGCAACTTTACGACAAATTGCCAGCCCCATTCCTGTACCTTCGTATTCGCTGCGATTGTGCAAGCGTTGAAAAACATTGAAAATGCGATCTAGGTATTTTTCGTCAAAACCAATGCCGTTATCTTCTATAGTAATTTGACAGAGTGTAACTACCAACTTTTCCACAACTCCCTGCTCAACTTCAACCATTTGACTGCTAACTTTGATTACAGGTGTTACTTCGGCGCGGTGAAACTTTAAAGCGTTACTAATCAAGTTTTGAATCAGTTGGCGAATTTGTAAGGGATCGGCTTCAATGATTGGTAATTCGCCCACTTCAACACATCCACCAGTTTGCTCAATTGCTAGTTCCAAGTCTAATAATACTTCTTGGGTTACTTGATTCAAATCCACGTTAACAAAGGGTTGAGCTTTAGTCGTGACTTGGGAAAGAGATAATAAGTCAATAATTAAAGCCTGCATTCGTGCGGCGGCGTTGTGCATCCGCGCTAAATAGTCTTTGCCGCGATCGCCTAGTTTTTCGCTATATTGTGCCTGTAAGCGATCGCCAAAAGCCTGAATTTTCCT
>CAJQOK010000307.1 GCA_905479905.1 uncultured Aliterella sp. | reverse complement strand
CTCTTGGCCAAAACCCCAGATGCTAGTCGCCCTCTCAATAGCCGCTAAATCAATTTCTCCAGGGTGAGCATGATAAATTTTTAGAGCTAGTTTTTTTAGTTCTTTAGCGATCGCTCCTTCCAAATACTTACCCCAAGGATCTTTAACCAAATAATTGAGAGTTCGCACCGAATCTAAGCTGGGACAAATTACCGCCGCGCCGCCAATTTCGTCAATATCTAGCTCTATTTCCTGATTGCTCGTCAATTCGAGCGCCGCTTTTACCGCCCATAATGCCAATTGTCCACCCAGAGAAAAACCTGTAAACCAAAAATTGGCAGGACATCCCAGCGCTTTAGATTGGGCTGCAATGCGAACAAAGTCTTCTCCTTCAAACAAACCATCAGAAGTCAATGTTGGCGATAACAAAGCGGTTTTACCGTGCGCTCTCCAATCAAACAGCACGACTGCGTAGCCTTGGGCAAAAGCTTTGCGTCCTAATAGTTTTAAAAACCACTGATTATCTAACGATCCGGTAATTCCATAGGTTCCAATAATTGTACCGCGCGGATTTTTAGGAATGGCAAAAATGCCAAAAATTGGTAAGCCTTTAGCCCCAGTAAAAACTTTTTCTTGGTAAGGTGGCTCTGGATGTACCGTTGTCTTTTCCCATTGCTGACTAGCAAATAGGGCTGTATAAACAGTCATTAACAAGCCATTTTTTAGCCACCAAGGAGGAATATAGGCAAAATTTGACATAGCAAGTTTCGATTAGATGCCAATTACCATGTTATTTCGGTTTACTGCCGAATAGTTTTATTTTCATACTCGATTGATTAATACATTTAGTGAAATCTTTAGATTATATTTAGAATACTTTGTATAATAGTCACAGTAATCTTTGTATCCTCCAAAGGTGCTTATTTATCCTCAATATCTGCAAAGATTTTTTAATAATGCCTCGGATACTTGTTATTGATGACGATCCAGCGATCTCAGAACTTGTAGCAGTCAATTTAGAAATGGCTGGGTATGAAGTTACGCAAGCAGAAGATGGCATTAAAGGTCAGGCTTTGGCAATGCAAATGTTGCCTGACTTAATTATGCTCGACTTGATGTTGCCTAGAGTTGATGGGTTTACAGTTTGTCAACGCTTGCGCCGTGATGAACGGACGGCGGAGATTCCTGTACTAATGTTAACGGCTTTAAATCAGACTCAAAACAAGGTAGACGGGTTTAATGCGGGAGCAGATGATTATTTAACTAAACCCTTTGAAGTAGAGGAATTGCTGGCTAGAGTACGGGCTTTATTGCGCCGTAGCGATCGCATTCCCCACGCAGCCAAGCATAGCGAAATTCTTAACTATAGTTCGTTAACTTTAGTACCCGAACGTTTTGAGGCAATTTGGTTTACAAAAACGATCAAGCTAACTCACCTAGAATTTGAGCTACTGCACTGCTTGCTACAACGTCATGGGCAAACGGTATCTCCTAGCGAGATTTTGAAAGAAGTTTGGGGCTACGATCCTAATGATGATATTGAAACGATCCGCGTTCACATTCGGCATTTGAGAACAAAACTAGAACCCGATCCTCGTCATCCTCTCTACATTACGACGGTTTATGGTGCAGGTTACTGTTTAGAATTACCCAGCGTTGACTCCTCAATCAAGCCTAATAGCTTACCTGTAAGCGCTAATCAAGAAAGTTAAAATTAATTAACTCAAAAAAAAGCCCCCCAAAGCTTGGGAGGCGAACAAGATTAAATAAAAATTTAACCAGCTACAGCTAAAGCGCCAGCAATTGCCGAACAAATGGCAGAAACAACTGCCGTACCAGCTAACCATTGAGCAGCCGTTGCGGCGGCTTTACGGGTTTCTTCCGCTTGCTTTTGGGCTTGATGCTTAACATCTTCCAAACGTCGTTGGGCTTCGTGCTGGATGCGCTCGGCTCGTTGCAAGACACTGTTGCGCGCCCCTTCAATTTGGTCAATAATTCGGTTCGCATCAGCCTCGCTAATATCTTCACGAGAACTCATGACAGCGACTAGAGTTTCGCGGTTAAACGAACCTAGGCGATCGCGAATTGAGTCAAAACCCGCTTGAGGATCGTCAAACAACTGACGGACATCGCGTTTGATGCCATCATAGTTAAGTTCTGGGCGATCAAGAGCATTAAGGTAGTGGCGAATTTGACCAAATACACCATCAAGCGTATCTTGAATCCGGCGTTGTACCGCCCTTACTTGCTCAACAAATTGTTCGCGGACAGCTAACACTTGATCGACAATCCGCGCCGCTTCTTCCTCCGACATATCGCCCCGCGCTTGCAGCAACGTAACTACTGTATCGCGGTCAAAATGCGCTAATCTGTCGCTAAAACTTTCTACCCCGGCTCTTGGATCGTGGATTAATAGCTGCAAATCGCGCTTAATACTGTCAGGATTAAGTTCATCTTTGCCTGTATTTCGTAAGTAATCTTCAACATTGGCTTGGAAAGTTTGAACTCTTTGCCCAGTCCTAGCGGCTAAACGTCTAGGACTCTTGATAATGTTACGAATCGAACCTTGTAAAGAGTCAATGACTTGATTTACCTGATCTTCGCTCAAATCTCGGCGTTGACTAAGCAATTGCACTAGAGTATCTCGATCTACTTGAGACAAACGGCGGCGTAAGGCTAAAGCCCCCTGTTGAGGATTTTCAAAGAGTTTGGAGAAATCGCGGGCAATTCCTTCAGGGTTCAATTCATCTTTACCAGTATTTCGCAAGTAATCCGATAAAGTTGTTGTCACTGAGTCGTATTGATCTTTAGCTAACGCCGTAACGTTTTGCGGTGCATTGCGGAAGTTTCCCCAGACTGATTCTACTTGATTGATAGTCTGATTGATTTGGTCTTCATTCAAGTCTTGACGCTGATTGAGCAACTGTACCAAAGTGTCGCGATCAAAACGAGATACTCTGCTTGCGATCGCACTCATTCCGGCTTGCGGATCGTTTAACAGGGTTTTGATTTCACTGGCGATCGCATTAGGGTTAAGTTCATCTTTGCCTGTATTTCGCAAATAAGATTCTAAATTCAACCATAACGACTCTGCTTGAGCTTTCCCTTGGTCTACCAAGTTTTGCGATTCAAACAATACGCGATCGCGCTGTGCTTCTAATAGTCCAACAATTTCCCCCGCTTCCGCTTCGCTAATATCGTTGCGCTGAAGCAATACTTCGCGCATAGACTCTCGATCTAAAGAGGCTAGGCGAATACTCAAAGTTTCATGATTTGCCTCCGAGTCTTGCAGTAGCGGCTTAAAGCTGCGTTCAATTCCTTCTGTGGTCAACTCTGCCTTACTTGTAACTAACAAATAGCTTTCTACGGCTCTTTGCAAGTCTTGGGCAGCCTCTTTTTCCTCTTGTCCTCTAGAAAGAGTAAGAACTTCAGTACGGATGCTTTCTAGGCGATCGGCAATCGAGGCAATCTGCGTTTGGGTGAGAATCCCGCGCTGTTGCAACAGTTGCACAAAATCGTTACGAGAAAGTTGTTCTAATTGACGGCGTACTGCTCCAGGATCTGCGGCTGGATCGTACAATACATCGTGGAATTCTTGGGCAATTTTTTCAGAACTCATTTGCCAAGCATAAGTATTGAGCAGATAGTTTTCCACATCGGCGCGGATGGTACTGTAAGGCAAATTAGGGGTTTTTATTCCTGTTTGCGTCGCAATCTTATCTGCTTGCTCGGTTACTTTGTCTTTGGCGCTAGTGAGAGAGCCGATAATCTTTTCTACATCAAAGTCTGAAAGATCCGTGCGTCCCATTACTAACCCGATGAGAGTATTCATGCCTGTTTGCAAAATACCCGGCGCATTTTCTGAAGGTGCTTTTTTGTCGCCATCTTTTGTTTGACGCATCTCTGCCATCAAGCGATCGATCTTGCTATCTAGTTCATCAGTTTTTGTTTGTCCTGGCGCAACCGACTTAAGATACTCTACTAATTCGCCCATGTGGTCAGTTTGGGGTTCGTGGCGATCAACTACTTGCTTCCATACCCCTTCTAATTGCTCGACAATCCGGTTGCGATCTTTTTTAGATAAGTCCGTGCGGCTGCTGACCAATTCGACAAACTTCTCTCTGTCTATATTGCGTAAATCGCTACTTCCAGCCACAGCTTTTAGTTGCGGGTCGTTGAGCAATTTTTCAAATTCGCCCTTAATTTTACTTAAGTCCAATTCAGGAGGACGCAACATTTGCAAGTAGTCTTCGACATTTTCCCGAATACTCATCGGATCCATGCCCGATCCTAGTTCGCGGCGGATTGCTGAAGCGGCGGCTTCGGCGGTAGCGACTACTTGATTATTTACAGCTTTTGCGCCCAAGGCGGCGGCGGCGGTTCCCATCAAAGCCTGCATTCCAGACGTTGCGGTATTGATTAAAGAGCCAACGAGCGATCCTACACTACTTGAACCTACCCACACTAAGAGTAAGAAGTAAGCTGCCCAAATTACTAAACCAACGATCGCCCCAAGTCCTGAACTTTGAATCAAACTTAGTTTTACTGCCAAAAAACAAGCGATCGCTAAGGAAACACTGACACTAATTAAGGTTCCTAACCCCAAAGCTGTGCCAATTTTTCGCATAGTGCCGCCAAAGCTTGTTGTTTCGTCGTCGGTGTCACTGTCGTCTTCTGACGACGAGTTGCGCCCTAAAAGAAAGGCTACACCAACGTTAGTTAGTAGTAGCTGTATGGCAAAAGCCAGAACTACTCCAGCAATTAAAGCCACAAAAAATTTGGGGCCTGAAAACAAAAGCGCCGTATCTTCTGGAGTTTGCACCCCTTCTGTGACTGGAATTTGTGCTAACAACAGCATTTTGTCCAGTCCCAGTGTCATCCCAATATGTTCAAACATGGTATATCCTTCGTCAAACCTTAACTT
>CAJQOK010000306.1 GCA_905479905.1 uncultured Aliterella sp. | reverse complement strand
TTGAATTTGGGGTTGCTGCCAACTTGCTACTAAGGCGCTCCCGGCTAAGAAAATTATTGCTAGAGTGAGCAGACTTAAAATTAACCGCTTAATCGTCATAAAAACCTCACAAGATGCGGGAAACTCAGCGCCAGTCGACCTGAGAGGGAAACGGCACGGGGGCGCGAGCTTTGCGGGGGAAGCTTCCCCCACAAACGTCGCTTGATTTTAATCCCCAAAGCATTTTTATGATCTAGAATTATGTGATACCGCAGGGCTTGCGGGAAGGTAAAACCTAAAGTCTGTGGAGCGAACATAAGACCAAAAAACTCCTTGAGAGTAGAGGCAGTTGCGAAATTCCAGCAATGGAAAGAAACAGAAACCTAATTCGTGAGTCTTAGGAATCTCAGTCACTTTGGTGCTGAGAGGATGTCAAGAATCTTGAATTGCCCGTAAGGAATCGCCACAAGTTGCATTATGGCATTTTGTCTATGGATTAGAAAAAAATTAAAATTGAGTAGCAAGCTGACACTCTGGTAAAATGACTGCGGTTACCGCCGCAGTTTGTAAGGCTATTAGAGGAGAAAAAGATTGACTACTCGCGCGATCATGGTACGTCACGGTCAAAGCAGTTATAACACTGAGCGGCGCATTCAAGGGCGCAGCGATATTTCAACTTTGACTCAAAAAGGTCGTGATGATGCCTTAAAAACTGGTAAGGCTTTGGGTCATCTCCATTTTGCGGCTATTTATACCAGTCCGTTACAACGAGCAAAAACGACGGCGGAAATCATCACACAGTGTTTAGCAACTCCGGCTGAAATTCAAACTGTTGATAATTTAAGAGAAATTGACTTGCCTCTGTGGGAAGGAATGCGATCGCAAGAGGTGAAAGATAATTTACCTCAAGATTATCGCTTGTGGAAAGAGCAGCCCGACGAATTTATGATGCTTTTACCCCAACAGGACGGCAAAGAGCAAAAATATTTTCCAGTTTTAGCACTGTACGAACAAGCAAAGCAGTTTTGGCAAGAAATATTATCCCGCCACGACGGGGAAACAATTTTAATTGTTGGGCATAATGGCATAAATCGAGCTTTAATCAGCTTGGCGCTAGGAATTGCCCCCAATCGCTACCACTGTATTCAGCAATCTAACTGTGGTCTTAGCATCCTCAATTTTTCGGGTAATTTGGGGCAAAGCGTTCAACTAGAATCAATGAATCAAACCGGGCATTTGGGCGAAGATTTGCCTTCGTTGCGTCCAAATCATCGCGGAGTTAGGTTGTTGCTGGTACGTCACGGAGAAACCGAGTGGAATCGCCAAACTAAGTTTCAAGGACAAATAGATGTGCCTTTAAACGATAATGGGCGATCGCAATCTCGCTTGGCTGGGGAGTTTCTTAAAGAGGTAGAGCTTGATTTTGCTGTGAGTAGTCCGATGCTGCGCCCGAAAGAAACCGCCGAAATTATCTTGCAACCTCATCCCCAGATTGAATTGCAACTGTTTGATGGTTTAAGAGAAATTGCTCATGGACTGTGGGAAGGAAAATTAGAAACAGAAATTGAGCAAACCTATCCTGGAGAATTAGAAAAGTGGCGCACTGTACCGCAAAACGTACAAATGCCTGAAGGAGAGAATTTACAGCAAGTGCGCGATCGCAGTATCGAGGCTTGGCAGCAAATTGTTAGTTTCGCCTTGCAAAAGCAGTTACAGACAGGTTTAGTGGTGGCTCACGATGCTACAAATAAAGTTTTGCTCTGTCATATTTTAGGCTTAGATAATCAGTATTTTTGGAACTTCCGCCAAGGTAACGGAGCGGTAAGTGTAATTGATTATCCTCAAGGCTTAGATGGTTTACCAGTTTTGCAGGCAATGAATATTACAACTCATTTGGGCGGTGGGGTATTCGATAAAACTGCGGCAGGTGCATTATAAAGTTCAACCCATAAATGTTGATCGCAAGTTATGACAAGGGAATTACTACAACAAGTCCGGGTAATAGATCCTGTTGCCAAAACTGATCGCATTGCTGACGTATTAATTGGCGATGGGGTAATAGAGGCGGTAGAAGATAATATTGAACAGTGGTCTAGCGATACTCAAGTGCGCGATTGTCGCGGTTTAGTATTGGGATCGGGGTTGATAGATTTATACAGTCACTCCGGCGAACCTGGTTTTGAAACGAGGGAAACTTTGTTGTCAATGCTAGAAGCGGCGGCGGCGGGAGGTTTTACTAGATTGTGTATTTTGCCCGACACCATGCCTAGCTTGGATAATTTGTCAGCGATCGCCGGAATCGAACAAAAAAGGCGACAATTAAAAGCTCACTTGCCCAAAATCTATATCTGGGGAGCATTGACTCTTGGTGTCCAAGGTCAGCAAATGACCGAACTTGCCGAACTTGCCACCGGATCTGTAGGTTTTGCTGATGGTAAGCCCGTGACAAATTTGGCACTGCTAAGGCGGTTATTGGAGTACGTGCAGCCGCTAAATAAACCTGTAGCCCTGTGGCAATGCGATCGCCAATTGGCAGGTAATGGGGTGATTCGAGAGGGGACAGACTCAATTATTTTGGGTTTGCCAGGTAATCCCGAAATTTCCGAAACAACGGCAATAGCGGCGGTATTAGAATTAGTGACAGCAATTGGAACTCCGGTACATATTATGCGCGTTTCTACCGCTCGTAGCGTCCAGCTAATTGCTCAAGCCAAAGTTCAAGGATTGCCAATTACCGCCAGCACTAGCTGGATGCACTTATTACTTGATACGAAGTCGCATTACAACTACGATCCTAATTTACGCCTAGAACCACCTTTAGGCAACCCGCGCGATCGCACCGCATTACAAGAAGCAGTACGTTTGGGGATAATAGATGCTATTTCCCTCGATTTAGCTCCCTACACCTACGAAGAAAAAACCGTTGCTTTTGCCGAAGCACCGCCGGGAGTAATTGGTTTTGAACTAGCAATTGGCTTGCTGTGGCAGTGTTTGGTAGAAAATGGTCAATGGTCAGCTTTAGAACTATGGCGCTCTCTTAGCCTCCATCCGGCTACTTGTTTGCAACAGACGATTTCAGAAATTTGTCCCGGAAATCCCGCCGAACTTACTTTGTTTGCACCTCACCAATCTTGGTTAGTAGAACCATTAGCCCTAAAATCTCTTGCTACTAATACTCCTTGGCTAGGGCAAAAAATTACTGGGCGTGTGCTGCAAACTTGGGCGGGTCAATTTCCTTAATCTACTTGACCGAGACGGTTGGGGGGCCAAA
>CAJQOK010000305.1 GCA_905479905.1 uncultured Aliterella sp. | reverse complement strand
ATCCACTCCTAAAAAGCATCTGGCTCCTCAACCGATGCAATGCTCACAGCTTTCTGGGAAAGGTTTTTCCCTGATCCCAATTCGCCCTTTTGCAAAAAGCAAATTTCCGAATCTTTAAGGTAACGATAGCAACCTTTGGGTAACAGCGCCTCTGCTGACGGTTGCAATTCAATCGTCCCAATGGCGGTACGATGCAAGGAAATTACGGGGTATCCTAAAATCTCAGCAATTCGCCGAATCTGCCGATTTCTCCCTTCTTTCAGAACAATCTCTAAACAAGTAGTTTGCTCAGAATTCTTACCTTTGGCAATGGTTCGCAAAGAGCAATTACGAGTTTTTCTCCCTTCTAAAATAACGCCCTGTCGCCATTGTTGTAAAACGGTTTCGGGTGGATTACCTTTTACCCAAACATGATAGGTTTTCGGGATGCTGTGACGGGGATGAGTAAGTTTATTTGTTAGTTCGCCATCATTAGTTAGGAGCAATGCTCCTGTAGAATCAACATCTAAACGCCCTACAGGGTGGATTCCCATCCCTATTTGTAAGTTTTTTGGCAACAAGTCAATAACTGTTTTGCGTCCTTGGGGATCGTCGCAAGTAGAAACTACTCCTTTGGGTTTGTTGAGTAGTAAGTAAATAAGTTTAGGGCGAAACTGAGGTTGAAGGAGTTTACCATCTACAGAAATTTTATCTATTTCAAGATCGGCTTTTGCGCCCAGACTTGCTACTACGCCATTGCATTGCACTCTCCCCGCGACAATTAGCGCCTCTGCTTGACGACGAGAAGCAATCCCCCATTGGGAGAGAATTTTTTGTAACCTTTCCTCCATACTAAGTTAGGTCTAATTTTCGCTATATATTTACAGATATTACACGGGAATTTTGCAATCCCTCACTTAAATATATTGAACGCTTTGATTACTGATAATCCAACAAAAAAGCCTAGCCGACTGATTGGCAATATTCTATCGCCAGCAATTGAGTTGTGGCTAAGATCCCAAGTTCAGCAAGTATCTAATCTCAAGGTACAAATAGAAGGAAAAAGTCGCCAAATCCTGACAGGAAATATCCCAGGCGTTTCTATAGTAGCCAGTGATGCGGTTTATCAAGGGCTGCACGTAGCAGAAATTGAGCTATATGCTACAGGTATTTTGATTAATTTAGGTCAAGTAATTAAAGGTCAACCATTAAAGCTGTTAGAAAAAGTGCCTGTAACGGGTAAATTGCAACTGCAACAAGCCGATATTAATACGTCTTTGCGATCGCCTTTATTATCTAATGCTTTAACGGAATTACTCCTAAAACTAGCTCCCCAAGCTGCTGATAAACAAGTGCGGTGGGATAAAGTTGTAATCAATGATGGTCAAATCAGGTTAAATGCAACGATGGGCGATCGCCAACAAATTATCATCCAAGCTGGTTTAAAATTATCTACAAGTCAAGAATTAGAGATTATTCAGCCAACAATAGAAATTCCAGGAGTCAGTTTAACCAACCTTGATAGTTTCAATGTTGACTTAGGCGCGGAAGTGGAGCTTGAAGAACTAACTTTGCATCAAGGTAAAATTATCTGTAGGGGCAAAATTAACGTCTTACCTTAATTTGGTAATAACGGCAATAGCAGAGTTATAAAATAGTAAACCAAAGGAGCCGTAAAAACATAGCTATCTGCACGGTCTAAAATCCCGCCATGACCGGGGATTAGCTGACCTGAATCTTTAACTCCCGCATCGCGTTTCATCATTGATTCGGTCAAATCGCCAAGCAAACTTGCAATCCCAATAATTAAACCCAAGGCTAAACCCGTCCATTGCCAACTTGACCAGTCTAAATACCACGCCCCAGTTATCGCTACAACTACGCTACCAAATACGCCAAAAACTGCCCCTTCAACAGTTTTTTTCGGGCTGATATTGGAAAGGCGGGTTTTGCCGAAAAATTTGCCGATAAAGTAAGCGCCAATATCCGCCGCCCAAATACACAAAAAAGTTAGTAGAGTTATTTTTAAACCTTGAGGTAATACTTGCAGATTTGTCCAATCTTCCACCCAGTAGCCACCTAAAGGTAAATTACTTACTGTATCCAGACTCCGCATTCTTACCCAATAACTCGGCAAATACCCGCCATAAAATAGCCCTAAAATTGAGGTAGAAATATCAGCAATGGTGGCAAGTTTGGGTTGAAATAGCAAGTAAAAACAAATGAATGTTCCGGCTACAGGCATGACAACATCGGCTAAATCAGGCGATAATGTAGCGACAATCAGCAGCAATTGACTAACAACTAAAGTAGTTTTGGCGGCGGGTGCTATACCTGTAGCGCGTACCAAATCAAAGTATTCTAACTGACCCAAATAAACGATCGCGCAAAACATTAAGGTAAAATACCACCCTCCGAGCAGAGTAGCACTTAAAGCTAGTGCGATCGCAATAATTCCACTAATAAGTCGTGACCAAGACATAAGCAAAAGACAAAAATAGACAAAACTTAAAGCTCAAAAGCTGTAACTAATGGTTATTACACTTGCACCGCTCAGTTTTATCTTTCACTTAAAACTGAAAACCATACATTGAGCTTTTGCTTTCATATTCGCTTTAGTCTAGCTTTTCGCCGCTCAAAATAAAAATTGGATTTACCGCCGCAAAGGTTTGTTGCGTCCCCCGCGTCTCTAAACGGTTAACCGCCGATTGTACTACTTCTATATTACGGGCTTGGAGTTCTGCCAAAGTTTGAGAAACTGCATACAGGGTTTCTAAACTAATAGCGGTGGCTACAACGCGCCCCTGGACTGGTAAATAATCCCATACAGCTTTTAAAATATCTTTAACTTGACGACCCCCTTCAATGCAAACTCGTCCGGGGGGATGTTTTATTTCTGACAAGCATTCGGGGGCGCTAGAAACAATTACTTCAACATTTTTTACTTCAAAGACTTCGCAATTACGCCGAATTAAGTTTGCGACTTCTTCATCTCTTTCAATGGCGATAATTTTACCTTGAGGACATAGTAACCCAACTTCTACGGGGATCGTTCCTGTACCTGCGCCAATATCCCACAATACAGAATCGGCTTGCAGTCGCAATTGAGCAATTAACAATAGCCGAGTTTCGCGCTTTGTGAGGGGAATTCCTGGTAAACGCTCAAATAACTCATCAGGAATCCCAGAAGTAATGTAGGGCCATATTTGACTGGGCATAAAATACCTGTATAGTTCCAGATCCTATAGATTGTAAGTAGCTTTAACAAAAAACTTTGCTTTGTTCTGACTCAGACGTAAATATTATTATTTGTTTGGAGTTTTTGCGTCAATGAATCCCATCAAATCCGAATAGTTTAGCAAGTCCGCCAAGTAAAGCAACCAATAATCCAATTGCTACTCCACGATTTATAAATTCCTGCGTGTCAAATCGTTTACCAATTCCTTCAACTTTTTGGTCTAAAACTTTAACATCAGTCTTTAATTGGGAGACATCTTCGCCGATTTTGTCTACCTTATCTTCTAGCTTATCTATTTTGGCTTCTAACTTTTCAAACTTAGTATCAAATTTATTTTCTAGTTGGACAAATTTATTTTCTAGTTTGTCAAAAAGTTCTTTAATGTCGTACTCAACGTTTAATGTCATGGTTGCTCATTTTCCTAGGGAATAATGCAGGGGCATATTTAGTTATTCCTATTATATAAAGTAGAAGCTTGCTTGCAGTCACAACCCAGGCTATAAAAGAGTTATAATCCCCCAGCATAAACAATGAATACTCAAATGTTAGGCGATTTCTATCAGGTATAGCGGGAAATAGCTAAAAAAGCTGTACGAAAAACTTTGAGAATCGCACATTAATAACGAGTAAAGTAGCGATTAGAAGATATCAGAAAACTTTAGGGGAGAATCGATATGTTTGGTTTAGGATGGCTGGAAGTCGGGGTAATTGCCATAGTGGGAGTTTTTATTTTTGGAACAAAAAAAATTCCCGAACTAGGTAGTTCGTTAGGTAAAACTTTGCGTGGTTTTAAAGCAGAACTTAAAGGCGATGATTCTAGAGACGATGAAGATAAGGAGTGAAAGTTGAATGAAGTGCGATCGCACTTCATCTATATTTGGCAATTTTATCCCTTTCCATAGGTTAATTTTGCGCCCTAAAAGCGATCGCATTGCAAATTCAACTCTGGGGGCGAAATAAATGGTTGTGTTCAGGATGGTACAAACGACTTCGCACTTCTCCCATATTTTGCAACGCCGGACTAATTACATACAATGTTGTGCGAATTAAATTTTCTTTTTGAGTAACTTCTGCCATTTTGTCAAGGGGAACTACTAAAATCTTTTCATCTACCCAACCCAAGCGAAAACAAATAGCTACGGGGGTTTCGGGGGTGTAGTGTTCTAATAGTTGAGCTTGGGCATTATCTATATGACGAGCGCTCAAATACAGACACAGACTAGCTTTATGGGCGGCTAAGGAGGCTAATTCTTCGGTGGCGGGTACTTGGGTGCGTCCGCTAATCCGACTAAGAATAATTGTCTGTACTACTCCCGGAACAGTTAATTCTATTTTCAGTTTGGCGGCGGCGGCTTGAAAGGCGCTAATTCCGGGGATAACTTCAAAGGGAATATCGGCGGCGGCTAAGGCTTGCATTTGTTCGTGAATGGCGCTGTAGAGGCTTGGATCTCCCGATTGGAGGCGAATTACCGATTTATGCGATCGCACTCTTTCCACCATTAAAGGCAAAATTTCCTCTAAAGTCTTATTAGCAGTGCGAATAATCTCCGCATCGGGGCGACACCATTGCAATACTTGTTTGGGTACTAAAGAATCAGCAAATAAAATTACATCAGCTTGAGCTAAAAGTTTTTGCGCCTTGACTGTAAGTAAATCGGGGTCGCCGGGCCCCGCGCCTACGAGGTAAACTGCTGGTGCTAAAGGAATAATTGGCGTTGATTGGAGAAGCTCTGATTGGGACATAAAAAAACTTTTACTAATTTTATATTTTTTTGCGGAACGGACTTATCTGCGCTTGAAGTAATAAATGGTAGATGCACCCTGGTTAAGCTCTAGATTTGACTCTAGAGCTTTTTTTTTATAAATTTTATCTTTGGGACAACGATCGCTCTTTTTTTCTTACTGGTGCAACATCCGGTAAAGAGCGCTTGTAAATGTACAGCCAAGCTAATCCCGCTAATCCTAAACTAATACAGACTAAACTTACAACTTGAGCCATCTTTAACCATCCCAGCATCAAGCTATCGGTACGCAAACCTTCAATCCACAACCGCCCCAAACTGTAAGTAACCAAATAAACTAAAAATAATGTCCCTGTTTTGAGTTGCTTTCCTTTCCATCCCCGAAAAAATAGCGTCATTAACAAGCCAAATACCATTAAATTCCACAACGACTCGTATAAAAATGTCGGGTGAAAGTAAGCAACATCAGCAAATTGAGCGGGGCGATATTGTGGCTGTATGTATAGCTTCCAAGGTAAATTAGTCGGGCTTCCAAACGCTTCGGAATTAAAAAAATTGCCCCAGCGCCCGATCGCTTGACCTAAAATTAATGATGGTGCTACTAAGTCTCCTAATTGCCAAAAAGAGATATCTTTGACTCTAGCAAAAACTAGCGTCGCGATCGCACCGCCAATAATTGCTCCATGAATCGCAATCCCACCTTCCCAAATTCTAATAATTGTCTCTGGATGTTGGGAGTATTGCGACCACTCAAAAATAACGTAATACAACCGTGCGGCGGGAATTGCCCCAATAATTAGCCAGATAATCAAGTCTCCCAGCAAATCGGGGTCAACTTGGCGACGTTTTGCTAAATATTGAGAAAGATTTATCCCAATCAATACGGCTGAAGCGATAAGTAAACCGTACCAGCGAATAGTTATCGGCCCAATTTCCCCTAACACCGCACCGGGGGAAGTAAACTGCATCGCTAAAGGTAATTGACTAATATCCGACAACATTATAATAATTCCTCAGAAATATTTATTATCCCTTGCGATCGCCTAGTCAAAATTGTTTGTCTCCTCCGCAATAAGTTAAGGTCGTAATATATCTGTTTTTACATATACAAAATTACTTTTATGGGCAGCAAAAGCCAAACCCAATCACAAACTGACACTATTACTCTAGTACAGCCTAATTCAACGCTATTAGGTTTAAATTTACAAGAACTAACAGATTGGGTACTAGCTCAAGGACAACCTGCTTATCGTGGTAAACAGTTACACGATTGGATTTACCATAAAGGGGCGCATAGTCTTGATGATATCTCGGTTTTTTCTAAACAATGGCGCAAGTGCGTTTCTCATATCCCGATTGGGAGATCGAAAGTACATTTGCGATCGCAAGCCCCCGATAAAACTGTAAAATATCTATTGCAACTAGCCGATAATCAAGTTGTAGAAACTGTGGGTATTCCTACCGAAAAACGCCTAACTGTCTGCGTTTCGAGTCAAGTAGGCTGTGCGATGGCTTGCGATTTTTGTGCTACAGGTAAAGGCGGTTTTAGTCGCAATTTATCATC
>CAJQOK010000304.1 GCA_905479905.1 uncultured Aliterella sp. | reverse complement strand
ACCATCATCAATAATAATATTGGGACGATGATCTAGAGCAATTTGGACGTGGCGATGATAAGTGTCATTGTCTTCGCCCTTCATTGCATAAACAGGAATTTCGTGATCGGCAACTAAACTAGCTGCTACGTCATCTTGAGTAGAAAGAGGATTGCTAGCAATTAATATTGCGTCTGCACCGCCAGCTTTGAGAGCGATCGCCAAATGAGCCGTTTCTGTAGTAACGTGACAGCAAGCAATTAGACGAATACCAGCAAAGGGCTTTTCTGTTGCAAAGCGATCGCGTATTTGCTTGAGTACAGGCATTTCTCGCCCAGCCCATTCGATCCTTTGTCTGCCTGAAGGGGCTAAATTAATATCTTTGATTTCGTACTTTATACGAGCAGTAGTTGCGGTCATTAAGAATATTCCTTAAATATTTGCACTCAGTAGTCTCACATAGCTTAACCGTATTTTTATTAATTGTGAACATTTACCCTAAATTAAGAGTTAGTTAAAAGGAAGTAGAAAAAATGCGGTCTAAATTTTGGGCGATCGCGCTGTCAATCATGCTAACAGTCATAGTAGTTTGCCCAGCCATTGCCCAGTTTCCTTTACCCAACTTAGGTTTGCCAACTTCTTCCCAACAGATGAGATCAGAGCAGGAAGTAGTGACTACTTGGATTGCTTTAGATGGTCGCCGTTTATTTCAAATTGCCGCAACTAAAGGCAATTTATCCAAGCGCGTTGATGACATTCAACAACGCTTGCAAAATATTAGCCAAAATTACTTTCAAAGCAACTCTACCGAACTCCAGGTACAAGTTAAGGGAGCAAAGAATTTACCTGTAATCTACGTTAACGATCAATACTTATTTACGATTACAGACCTTGATGCCAAACTGCAAGCGGAAGAACTATTGCCACTTGCAGATAAACTGAGATTATCTTTAGAGCAAGATTTAAAACAAGCCAAGCAAGAACGACAGCCGCCGTATTTAGCCCGTTCAGGGGCGATCGCTGCGGGGGTATTTCTCGTTATAGTCTTAACTAGCTGGGGAGTGCATTGCTGGCAACGGCGACTAACTCAGCGTCCCACTATTACGCCAACAAACGATCCAGTTACAACCCAACTTAGCAACCAGCAACAAAAAAACCTCTCTGAAGTTAGACACAGGTTATTTCAGTTAGTTCAAAGCCTGATTTGGGGTGGTGGTACGCTGTTAATTTTGGGTTTATTTCCTTACACGCGAACTATCCCAGCCTTGATTTTGACAGTGTTAAGAATTCCTGTTACTCTTGCCCTTGTGGGATTGGGGACTTATATAACTGTCCGTTTTAGTTATGTTTTAATTGATCGCTTTACTTCCGCATTGGCAATTAATGCCTTACTGACACCGGAAGATGCGTTGCGCTTGCATTTAAGGGTTTCAACTATTTCTGGGGTTACTAAAAGCCTATCTACTTTAAGCGGCTGTGCCATCGGTACGCTGATTGCTTTAACTACCGTTGGTGTGAATATTGCACCTTTACTTGCGGGTGCTGGTTTACTAGGGGTTGCGGTTTCTTTGGCTTCTCAAAACATAATTAAGGATGCGATTAATGGTTTTTTCATTATTTTAGAAGATCAGTATGCGTTAGGCGATGTGATTAACGTTGGAAATGTTGGCGGTTTAGTAGAAAATCTCAATCTCCGCATTACGCAGTTAAGAGACTCTGAGGGACGCTTGATTACTATCCCTAATAGTGAAATCAAAATTGTTGCTAATCTTTCTAGTCGCTGGTCGAGAGCCGATCTTAGTATTCCCGTTGCTTACCACGCAGACATTGACCAAGCTTTAGAACTGATTAATACTGTAGGCGTACAAATGGATGCAGACCCCAAATGGCTTGAGCAAATTATCGAAACGCCGCAAGTGTTGGGGGTTGAAAATTTTGGCGATCGCGGTTTAATGATTCGTGTCTGGATCAAAACCCAACCTCTTAAACAGTGGGAAGTTGCTAGAGAGTATCGCCGCCGTGTCAAAGTTGCCTTTGATAAAGCTGGTATTGCTATCCCTTTACCTCAACAAGCTATTTGGTTAAATGAAGTCGTCCCGCCGCCTAAATCTGCTTCTGATGGCAAAGGTAATTGATATAAATGCGAAGCCCTGCGTGCGCGCTTGCGCTATCACCCACATATTTAGTACAAGCGTACTATAATAAAAGAGTAGGGTTATTCAGCCAATAACTCTATAGGGTTGTTATTCCAGGCTTTAACCAGTATGACTAAGCACTATATTCTCAACTTAAATCCAACTGCTAAACATGATTGGGATCGTTGTAGTTTAAGAGATCCAATCACCGCCAAGCGCCCAGAACTTGCAAAATTAATCGCTGAAGCTATTGGCGCAGAACCCGGTAGCTACTTAGTTTCTGTGAATATTGAAGTCAAAGTATTAGAACAAGTAGGAATGCCACAAACAGAGCAACTACCACTAACAACAGTGCATCAATTCCAAGAATTAGTGGCTTAAAGTCTAAAAATCCCATTTCAGTGCGAGTAAAAGAAAATGATGACAATGGAACTGAATCATTACCCAGGAGCGATCGCACAAGCAGCGCAACGGGTAAACGAAGTAGATTCGGAAATTATGGCAGTACAGCAATTACTAAATCGAGTAGAAGGTAATGCTGATAGTCGTTCGGCTTTTGATGCAGATTTGAAAAATGACCTGCAACGCAAGGCGCGGAGGTTTGAAGTGCTGCTTACAGACAGAGAATATCAAACTGCTATAAATACTTTAATGCGTTTGACTGCTGAAAAAGCAAATGCTTTAGCCCATTTAGAATACTTGCGTAATCAGTTTAGTGTAGCCAAGTTGGAAACACGACGCGCGATCGCTCAACAACTAACAGATTTTGAATCCCGCGAATTAGTCGGACTGTAATTTGCCAGTATTTTAACAATATTTGAGCAGTGAAATAAGTTCGCTGCTTTTTTATTTGGCAATAACTGCTTGCGTCCGTCAAAATTAGAAAACCACAATAGTTATTTAGCTAAAATAGTTGCAATTATTCCATGACTCAAGTTACACCTGAAGAAGTTGCTAGATTCCGTACTCAGTTAGTAGATTATCCTGATGCTATAAATGCACTGCAAGTAATAGAGGACTGCGAAGGCAACTTGGAAGATGCGGCAATGATACTGGCTATTCGCGCTGGACAGCAACCAGAGATAACCAACTCGGATTGGTTAGACAGTTTAGCCAAAAAGTGTCGCGCTGTTATTTGCAAGGAAGAATTTAGAGGCAGTTTGATCGCCGAAAATTTTGCACCAATCGCGGGACATTTGGCAGCAACAAAACTTTGTCCAGCGCTGCTTGTAGCTCCTGTACTGATGTATGCAGCACAACAAGGAATTAATAGTTTTTGCGAACCGTTAGACGCAGTATCTGAACGGATAAGTCTTTAAGTTACAAATCCTGATTTTGTTAAGATAAGGGCAAAATAAATCTAGACGATAAAGATATGAGCGTTAAAGCAATTTTTCAAGCTGCTAAAGTCGAAGATGCTTGCTCCCCTTACGACACTATTCATCTCAAAGTTTTTTATCCAGCCCAGATGCTAGGGAGCAGCCTAGAAAAGAATATGGGTGTTTTTCCTGCCGATTCTCAACAATCTCCGTTTAAAGTTGTTATTTTCTTCAACGGCATCAACTGTGGGATTGAATTATATCAATGGCTTGCTATTAAATTAGCAGAACGCGGGCTTGTAGTAGTGACCTTTTCTTGGATTGCCCAAAACTTACCTGGAATAGTAGCTATTACTCCAGGTGTGGAAATGAAAAACTTAACTCCCAAAGTATATGGTACGGAGCCGACAGCCTCTGCTCTACCAACGCTACTAGCAGCGCTAGAAAGATTGCAATCTGAGGGCGTGTTAGCGGGATTGCTCGACTTACAACATATTATTTTAGGAGGGCATTCTGCTGGAGGTAGAGTTGCTATTGAAAGTGCTAGTCCACGTTTTTTTCCACAAGTTGTAGCTGCTTTCTCTTATGGCGCGCATTCAGCCGCAATTATGCAGCTAGGTTTTCCGGGGGACACAATCTTACCGTTACCCGACGCTTTACCACTGATGTTGATTGGCGGAACTTGCGATGGAGTGATTGCTAATAATGGCGCTCTCTATGGAGTGACTTGGAAGCAAGCTACAACTCCAATTAGGCGTACCTTTCAAGAAGCGATTTCTGGTGGTAGAGATGATAGTTATTTGCTTTTACTAGAAGGAGCCAATCATTTCTCTATTACCCATCCGTGCGATCCTACTACAGGTACAACCTGGCTAGATTTTCCAGTTACCGAATCGGAGGAACTACTGCGAAATTTGATAGTAGAAGCAATTGGTTTATTTATAGATGCTCATGTTCGTTTTCAACCCACAGCCCTAGCAAACCTAAAT
Organism: uncultured Aliterella sp.; assembly: GCA_905479905.1. Taxonomy (GTDB): domain Bacteria; phylum Cyanobacteriota; class Cyanobacteriia; order Cyanobacteriales; family Chroococcidiopsidaceae; genus Aliterella. Next base: position 3,836 of record CAJQOK010000304.1, on the reverse strand, counting down.
CAACTGATGGAATCTCATCAACAGGGGATTGCATTATTTGAAAGCAAGTAGTTTGACTTCGCCCTCATGGGAAAGTGACGATTTTTAGTGTACAAAGGTGAAAGCTTTGATCAATTAAATGCTAAATCGCCGCCAATTTCTCCAGCTTGCTGCAACTACTTCCGCCTTAGTGCCTGTGAAAATAGCACAAGCAAGAAGTCGCTCCCTATTAAAACCTGCTCGTTTAAAACCTGGGGCGATGGTAGGCATTATTAGCCCTGCAAGCGCCACTTTTGTCAAAGAAGAACTAGATATAGTTTTAGATGCCGTGCGGGGTCTGGGACTTGTGCCTAAACTTGGATCTCATGTACGCGATCGCTATGGTTATTTGGCAGGAACAGACCGCGATCGCGCCGCCGACATCAATCAATTTTTTCAAGATCCGCAAGTAGCCGCTTTGTTGCCTATTCGCGGTGGTTGGGGATGCAGCCGTATTCTGCCTTATTTAGATTATGAAGTTATCCGCCAAAACCCTAAAATTATTATCGGTTTTAGCGATATTACCGCCCTAATTTTAGGAATTAATGCCCGTACTCAATTAGTAACTTTTCATGGTCCTCATGGCTTAACTTCGTGGCGAAAGAGTCAGACTGAGGATTTCCGCCGCGTGTTGTTTGCAGGAGAAACTGTAACTATAGCTAATCCCAAAGATGGTGATGATAGCGATCGCTTAATGCAGGTAAAAAATCGCATTCAAACTATTACTCCTGGAATTGCCAAAGGCAAACTTATAGGCGGTAACTTGTCAGTGTTGTCGGGAATTGTGGGTTCTCCTTACTTGCCTAATATGGCTGGCGCAATTTTATTTTTAGAAGATACAGGCGAAAATATCTATCGTTTAGATCGCTTGATGACTCACCTAAAAATTGCTGGAGTATTTGACAAACTAGCAGGCTTTATTTTTGGGCAATGTCCAGGCTGTACGCCTGATGCTGACTATGGTTCGCTGACTTTAGAAGAAGTAGTTTGGGGACATATTCAACCCTTAAAAATTCCTGCTTATTACGGTGCGGCGATCGGTCACGTGGAAAATATCGTTACACTACCCATTGGCTTAGATGTTGAAATTGATGCTAATGCAGGAATTATTAGGATGTTAGAGGCGGCGGTTGTGTAAGTTGGGGAATGTGCGATCGCTTTATAAACTAATTAATGGTTTCAACATTTTTCATACCAATTTCGCAGTTGAGTCAATAGCCGTGCAATCTTTTGTTTGTAAGTTTAACTTTTGACCTTTACTAAGTCACGGTTAAAAAGTTGCTGCCCTATTTCTACTAATTCTTTTTTCTCAGCGTCAGTTAGATAATCTTGCTTATTCAAACTACCACCAGAAAGATCGGGATCGCCGCCTGCACTTAAATATCTTTGTCTTCCCAAGGCAAAAATTGCTTGTAGTCTTTGATATTGCTCTTTTTCTCGTTCAGTTGGCTTTCTCATGATTGTTTTGTCCAGTTAGTAGGAACGATGTCACCATTAAACAGAATCATAGAGATGGGTAAAACAGTGTTGGCAGTTGCAATGTACCACTCTCCTCTATCTTCGTCATAAAAATCATACTCAAGTAAGCCTAAAGTCTGTAAAGCATTGATAATTAGATACTGAGATTCTGTTGGTTCCACAAGCTATTTTTATATTTTAGCCTCAAATATTTTACAAGATAAAGCGATCGCACTTTTGGAACTGTAGGATGTGCGATCGCGTTTTAACTATTCTGTGGGCTTGAGAATAGAGAGTCTTGCTAGAGATGACTCACTTCCTAGTTTCAGCGCGGCCATATTTTGAGAGCTATATCCGCTAGATACTCCCCACGATTTTTAATTGTATCTTCGTTCCAAACAGTTACTTTGTTCTGTTGATAGTATTTATTTAAAGCTAAATTGCTATTGTTCTGCAAATGAGCCGACTTTTCCTCAAATGGTTTGTTAAATAATTCAGGATTGTAGGCTGTTAACGTGAGATTACCTAAAGTATGTAAGCATTTCTTATGAACACTTGTATAACTTTCTCCTAACATTAATTCCCATTCTTTAGTTAGAGATTGAGGCATAATATGCTCAATATTTAAGTTTGTGGGATCAACTTGCTCTCTACTTAAAAACACTTCTAAACTTTCTAGCATTAGCTTGACTCTATCATTAGAGCCTCTACTGTATAAAGATTTGTTAATAATAGCTTGAGAAAACTCCTTGTCTTCTGGAAATCGCTGATTCTTATCAAATTTTACGAGTACAGAGTGCAATCCATTAACTAAGTCGCTAGGATTAGTTTTCTCTACTTGGTTATATAAATTATTAAAAACAACGCCTAAAGATCTAGTTGGTACGTCTGCAAACAAGCGACGAACAAAATAAGATTCTAGGTAGCATAAAATTTGTTCAAAAGCTTCAAGCGTTAATTTTTCCTCTTCATACTGATGATAAATATTCAAGAGAAATATATGACAAGTTGTAAAATCTAACCTTTTTAATCTCCCAAACCGTTGCTTTAGTTTCAGTTCCGGTTCCTCCTCGGTAAAATTTAAACGTAAATAGTAATTAGAGAATGTTATAAAATTTTTTAGCTCAATTTTCAATTCACTTGTATCGTTTAAATCATCAAAATGTTTTTTTATAGATTTATAAACTTCTTTCTCATTAATGTCTAAACCATCTTTACGCAGATAAAACCAAAATGCTTTAGTTAGTTCTCATGCATAATCTTTAGGGGTAACCTTCTTTTTAAAGCTTTCTTGAAGAGGTAGCCATTGATTGTTATATATTTCATCCCTGTCTTCAATAGGTAATTTCATAAATATATAGTTACGGACTAAATCTGCCTGGGTTAAATCTTCTCCTTTATTATTTAAACTTTCAAAAATAAGATATGGATTGTCATTGGCATCAGTAGTAATATTTACAAGCAATAATTTTTCCAAAAGTATAGTTTTAAACTTCGTGTAATCTAATTCAACTTCTTCATCAGGATCTGGTTTTTTGAACTTTGTATCGAAGAACTTGTAAGCTTCATATATCTGACCCGTTGTTTTTATGTCTTCGGCTATCCTACTTTGAATAATATTTTTATATACATCCAGGTCATCCTGGGTAGGTAGTAATTTATAATATTCGTCGTTTTTTTTAAACTTATTAAGTAGGTATAACTCATCAATCTCCTGTGCCATTTCGGAGTCAAGGGGTTCAAGATGGTTTCGTAACACAGCTAAAACAATAGTGAGTGTTGTTAAACGTTGTTGTCCATCTATAACGACAAATGGCGATATTCCATCGGCTGTGCCAAATACTGGCTGAGTTACAATTGATCCAAGAAAATAAGAACCTTGTATCGCACTTGTGTACAGACTCATTAAGTCTTCCCACAAAGTTTCCCAGTTCTTTTTTTTCCATGAGTATGGTCTTTGAAAGAGGGGTATTTGAAACTGCTTACCACCTTCTAACAAATTCCGCAGACTGGTTTCTGATGCTTTCATATTTACTCCATATGTTCTTGCCTATATAAAGGTTTCCCAATTTCAGCATGAAAATTACCATAACAGACTTATATTTAATGACTGAGAAATAAAATTTAGCTAGAGGGATGATTTGACAAAATGTTTTGATGTGTGACTTACAAAAATAAGTAGCCCCTTCTGCTCACAGAGAAAGGACTACTAAAGAACAAGAGATTTACTTACAGACTAAGCAAGCGGTATATCCACACAACGTTTGTTTTGTGAAAACAAAAGCTTGATATACAGTTCAGCACTAGCGTAGCGTACCTGCGGGAATACCCAAAATGTCCTCAATTCGCGGCATTTCTTC
>CAJQOK010000303.1 GCA_905479905.1 uncultured Aliterella sp. | reverse complement strand
TTGTAGAGGAAAAAGTGACTTTAACGCTTTACTTACTCCGTCACGGACAAACAGAATACAGTCGAAGCAATGCTTTTTGTGGCTCTGTTGATCCTGAACTGACGGAGGATGGAATTGAGATGGCGCAGACGTTTGCAGTGGCTTACCAGTCTCTAGAGTGGCAGGCTATTTATGCAAGTCCAATGCAAAGAGCGATCGCAACAGCGACACCGTTAGCCGAAAAACTGGGTATAGAGTTGGAATTACGCGACGGTTTGAAAGAGATTAATTATGGCAAGTGGGAAGGACAAACTGTACCCACAGTATCTAGCGAATATCATGACGACTATATCCGTTGGACGGCAGATCCGGCTTGGTATCCGCCCACAGGGGGAGAATTAGCCGTTGCGATCGCAAGTCGGGCTTTAGTTGTAATTGAAGAAATCAAACAGCGTTACAGTAGCGGCAATATTTTGATTGTTTCCCATAAAGCAACGATTAGAATTATCTTGTGCAGCTTACTTGGGGTTGATGTGGGGCGTTTCCGCTTTCGATTTGGGTGTCCGGTGGGATCTGTAAGTAAGGTAGAATTTGGCGCTCATGGCCCTTTGCTACATAGTTTAAGCGATCGCACCCATTTAAGCCAAAGGTTGCGGACATTGCCGGGAACGTAGGGAATTGGTAATTGGGAATTGGTAATTGGTAATTGGGACGAAAGGTTACGAACATTGCCGGGAACTTAGAAGCGCAGGGTATTAATCTCCCAGACAAATACCTAAACCATGATTCATCCTAACTAATGTACTGTTAGGGTGGATATTTTTTAGTTAAAGGCAGTACATTAAACTGAAAGATAGGCAAATTGTAGGAAATTGCAACTTTTATTTAGTTTCCCGATTGTTGCCTCGCTGAAAAATTATGTTAGAAAATAATATCGATTCTCAAATACCTAATCAAGGCAAAATTTTAGATTTATCAAGCCTAGCAACTATTCCCCAAGCACCTGCGGGTTTTAAGTCAGGATTTATTGGCATTATTGGTCGCCCGAATGTCGGCAAATCAACGCTGATGAATTATTTAGTTGGGCAAAAAATCGCCATTACTTCCCCGGTTGCCCAAACAACGCGCAATCGCTTACGTGGGATTTTAACTACTCCCGAAGCACAATTAATTTTTGTTGATACCCCAGGAATTCATAAACCCCACCATCAATTAGGAGAAGTATTAGTACAAAACGCCAGAATTGCTATTGATTCGGTCGATGTAGTGTTATTTGTGGTAGATGGAGCCGTAGAAGCTGGAGGAGGCGATCGCTATATTGTCGATATCCTTAGCCATAGTAAAACACCAGTGATTTTGGGCATCAATAAAATTGACACGCAACCAGCCGCCGATGCCCAAATGTTAGATACTACTTATGCTCGAATTACCGAGGCTAACCAGTGGAAAACGGTGAGATTTTCGGCTTTAACAGGTGATGGATTAGTAGAATTGCAGCAGTTGTTAATTGAAAAACTTGAAGTTGGCCCTTATTATTACCCACCGGACTTAGTTACAGATCAACCAGAGCGGTTTATTATGGGGGAACTTATCCGCGAACAGATTTTACTTTTAACTCGTGAAGAAGTGCCGCACTCTGTAGCGATCGCAATTGAAAAAGTAGAAGAAGAACCAACTATTACGCGGGTATTTGCCACGATAAACATTGAGCGCGATTCCCAAAAAGGGATATTAATTGGCAAAGGTGGAAGTATGCTCAAAGCCATTGGTAGCGCGGCACGGGAGCAAATTCAAAAATTAATTGCTGGCAAAGTGCATTTAGAATTATTTGTTAAAGTTCAACCCAAATGGCGGCAATCGCGGACTCGTTTAGCAGAATTAGGTTATCGGGTAGAGGAGTAAGTTACCACTGCGGTTTAGAAATAATTAATTCTTCTGCGGCTTGACTGGGCAATGGTTGGGAGAAGAAGTATCCTTGCCCGTAAGGACAATTAAGTTCTCTAAGACGGGCTAGTTGCTCCGCCGTTTCGATGCCTTCAGCGATCGCACTCATGCCGAGCTTGTTTGCCAGAGTCAACATTGTTTCGGTAATTTCTAAGTTGCCTTTTTCAGCACCTATTTTGCTGACAAACGAGCGATCGATTTTCAATTCATCAATCGGGAAACGGTGCAGACGACTTAAGGATGAATATCCTGTACCAAAGTCATCGATAGATAACTGTACTCCCAAAGCTTTAATTTGCAAGAGCGTGGCAATTGTTAATTCGTCATTTTCTGCTAAAACGTTTTCAGTAATCTCTAATTTGAGGCTAAGAGCATCTAGACCTGTATCGGTCAAAATTTGGCTAATTTGCTGGATTAGATTGGGTTGAGCAAAGAATTTGTTACCTAGATTGGTACTAATTAGTAGTGGTGGATTAGTAGGAATTTGCTTTTGCCACTGTTGCATTTGGTCACAGGCTTCGCGCAGTACCCATTGGTCGATTAGTTTGAGTAGTCCGGTTTCTTCTGCTAGGAGTATGAATTTAGCAGGAGCGAGAATACCGTGTTGGGGATGCTGCCAGCGCACCAAAGCCTCGAAACCAGCAAGTCTTCCAGTTACTAATGACACGAGCGGTTGGTAATAAACCAAAAACTCTTGACGTTCGAGCGCCTGACGTAGCTCTGTTTCCATCTGCAAGCGGACAACGGCTTTAGTGTGCATGGTGGCATTAAATATCTCGTAGCGCGTCCTTAGCTGTTTGGCTCGGTACATGGCAATATCCGCATCGCGCAGAATATCTCCTGCTTGCTGATAACCTGTGGCGCTCAAGGCAATGCCAATACTAACGGTAGCGAACACCTCTTGTCCTTCAAGCTCGAAAGGTAATGTTAGTGATGCTTGG
>CAJQOK010000302.1 GCA_905479905.1 uncultured Aliterella sp. | reverse complement strand
CCTGTCTATAGTTAAAACTAGCGGTACTTAGCGCACTAGCTACAGCCAATCCCCCATACAAAAAACGGCGGCGAGTAGTTTTATAAGCAAAGGTATCAATTATTTCATCGGTAGGAATGCCGCTTTTTATCGAAATGTGGGCAATATTATAAGCTTGTCTTAGCGAACTAAGTAATTTACTTTTAGCCATAGATTTAGTTAGTTATCCCTCGCCAAAAATATTAATCTATCAAACATGAACCTTGCACTGCAAATCAATTGCTTACTTGGAGAAATGATTGTAAGCTGGAAACAAACAAAAGATTTTTTTCCTGCTACTACAACCAATTTTCAAGCTGCAACTCAACTATTAACAGATAAATCCTCCGCCGCAATGCAAAAGGCGATTACTTCTTCCCTTAATAATTGGCTACAAGCTCACCCAGTAGTATTTCGGATAATAAATAATATAATGTGGGCAATTGACCACCCACTTATCAGCTTTGTAATCATAGTATTGCTAATTGCGATCGCTCTTAGTATATTTAAAGCACTTAATCGCTTGCTAGAAATAGTTGGTTTATCGCTTCTACAAGCACCATTTAAGCTAATTAGCAGTGGATTTAAACTTGGTTGGTTGAGTATTCAGCAGCAATTTACTAATAAAAATGTTTCGGATAATGAGCCAAATCCTATTATTCCTCAAAACTCACAGCAGAGATTAGCAGAAATTTCTCAGAGATTACAAGTGCTGCAAACAGAGCATAATGAGCTTTTGCAAGAAGCCGCAAAAATCTTAGCTTTAAATAAAAATTGATAGCTTTAGCCTATACCCTAGCTATATAAAACTAAAATCTTTAATTTGTCAAGTCGTAAAATGCGAAGCCCGTTACCGGGCGCGCGATTAGGCTATCGCAATCTCTCATAATTAATCTTAAAAATGTAAGCTTAGACAATTCTGTAAACGATAATCGCACCCTTTTAAACAGTTACTACCTGAAATTAAGAATATCGGGAGATTTCACCCATTTTAGCTATCATAAAACTTTATTTAAGTTTGTAAGGTAAGCATTTAATTAATTGCCAATTAAAGGTAAAATTACTGAAGTTACTTTAGTTAGCTTGTATCAATAAAATTCATTATTAGTTCAAAAACAGCAACCTGCTAGAGTAATTACGAGCCAGTTCACTGCAAGCGCCATAGTAGCCGCTTAGGGAATGCCTCGTCGTAGGATTAACAAAATAATCGTACTTTTGCCATTTATTTTCGGTTAGTTTATCTACGACTTTGCTTCAAATAATTATGAGTTCTCAAAATTTTTCTAGTAGCGCTACCGACAATACCCAATCATTAATTTTAGCGGTGGATGACAACGAAGACAATTTACAATTAATCAGCGAATTATTATTAATTATGAACTGCTGTTTTATTACAGCAATTGATGGTGAAAGCGCTATAATTATGGCGCAAACTTACAAGCCAAAATTAATTTTATTAGACATGATGTTGCCGGATGTGAGCGGAATAGAAGTTGCTAATTATCTCAAGCAAGATTCCAAAACAGAAGAAATTTTAATAGTTGCTGTCACCGCTATGGCAAGAGATGAAGATAAAGAGCGGTTTGCAAAAGCAGGTTGTGAAGACTGCATTACTAAGCCTTATATAATTGATGAATTAGAAGCTATGATTCGTAGATATATATCTTAGTTTAGAGAATTTAGATGTTAGGTATTAGGTGTTATAATCTAGCTCAGTCAATAAAACTATAAGACCAGAAACTTAAGATCCAAAGCTCTATAGTTGTTACTATGGATTACGAAATTGCGGCGATTCTGCCAAAATAGCAATAGTAGCACTACGCCCAGTTTCTAATTTAGCATTACTCAATAAGTCAATTACGCTAACTCCAACTATTTCTTCAATTAATGCTTTTAGTTGTGGCTGGAGAGCCTCATCTAGCTCAGAACGTACTTTTTCTGCTAAATCTTGCTGACCATTATTAACTAAGATTTGTTCTGGTTGAGTGATAGAATCTTCAAGAATAATTGCGATTTTTTCATCAAAAATTTGGCATACTACCTTACTTGGTTTGTGTTCTAATTGAGAGCGATACAAAGATTCAATACGCTGAGATAGCGTTCTCTCTAATTGTCCGCGTGTAGGAGAAGATGGATTCATAACTATTAAAGTTCAACAGAAAATATCTATCGTTAGATAGATGATAAAATTAAACAGCGTCATTTTGGAAGAAAATAAAGAAATCTACCCAAAGATAGATTCTTATAATAATCAATAATAGGGTAGTTAGGGGTAGATCAAAATCTTCAAAGTATCGCTCTGAGGAGAAGTAGCTCTAGTAACCGCCGCCGGAAGTTCTTGCAAAGAAAAGCGATCGCTAATGAGTGCATTAACATCAATTCGTTGATTAAAAACAATATCTACAGCCAGACTTTGCAAACGATAAGAAGAACTATAACTACCCATTAAATCAATTTCTCGACGGTAGAGAACATTAGGATTAATCGGAATTTCTAATTGATCGGGAAACTCAGCAAAAAACAGAATTTTGCCGCCACGACGAGTACAATCAAGGGCCTGAAAAAAAGCTTTGTCGCTAGGTACAGCAAGCAAAGTAGTATCAACGCCCATACCATCAGTTAAGGCTAATATATTAGCAGTTAAATTAGGATCAAGGGCATCAAAAGCTGCTTCAGCGCCTACACTCAAGGCTTTTTCTAGGCGAGAAGGAATTAAATCTGTAGAAATTGCTCTCCCACCAAAATACTTAATTAACATGATAAACATTAAGCCAATGGGGCCCGCACCAGTGACAAGCACCGTATCGCCGGGAGCAATTTGGGCTTTTTTTACCGCCTTAAGACAGCAGTTAGTCGGTTCTACAAAACTTGCTTGTTCAAAGGTAACGTGATCGGGTATTGGTATTAAACCACCATTGCGGACAATATGACCGGGAACTTTGACATACTCAGCAAAACCGCCGCCACTGGCATTAAAAC
>CAJQOK010000301.1 GCA_905479905.1 uncultured Aliterella sp. | reverse complement strand
AGCGATTATAGTCAATTGCCATCATCCTTAAAAAGTGCCTCAGCGCAGCTAAGTGAATTGGCGGCGGAATAGTTTGGGCAAAAAGCTTGACAAACTCTGAGAAATTTGAGATAGTGAGTTTTGCACGTTAAAAGTGCGGGTATAGCTCAGTGGTAGAGCGTCACCTTGCCAAGGTGAAAGTCGCGCGTTCGAATCGCGTTACCCGCTTAAGAAAGTTAATTCCGGTAAAAGTAGGCGATCGCACTAGGGAAAAGAGTGATCGCTAATCAAATCCTAAAACAATATTTAAGGCTTGCTGAATTTGCTGCCAATATTTAATTTCTAGCGTTCCAGCCCTAGTTAGCAATCTCTGATAACTGACTGTGCGGATTTGACCTACATCTAAAAATCGCTCTCGATCTAGTCCATTTTCTAAAAAAGCTTGCACATTAACAGTGTAAGGAGCCTGTTTACTACTAGGGCGGAATGGCAAGACAATAGTAACTTCTCCGTACTGGTTCATAGTATCATTTTGGAGGATTAAGCACGAACGGGTTTTTTGCACTTCTGCCCCTACTGTCGGATTCATTTCTACCCAGTAAATGTCGCCCCGACGATAAGTTAGTTTACCCTTCGGCATCGTCTAACCCATCAGAAATCGCAGCATCCCAAAGTTGAATCTCAGCTAAATAATCAGGATCTGAGCAGTCTTCTTGAAGCGCTTTAATTAATTGAGCTTCAATTGTGCGCTTGCGTTCAAGTACAAGTAATTGGTTCAAATACTCACTACGATTACCACCAGAATGCAAGTCAATGAATGCCACCAATGGCTCATCCAAGGTTATAGCTATTTTGTGCTTCATATAAGTTGCTACTGTAGTATATTTCTATCATGCTAAAACCTATTGTAAAACTCCAATGCTCTCTGTGGTTGCCCAATGCTGTAGTAGACTCCACCAATATTATGTAGTGTTGCAGCTTCCCCTGAGCGATCGCCGACTTCTCTACGAATTGATAAAGCGTCGTTGAAAAACTCCAGCGCCTTCTACGGTTGCCCGATTTTGTCGTAGACTCTACGAATATTAGTTAATGTTTTGGCAACGCCTGAGCGATTGCCGACTTCTCTACTAATTGGTAAAGATAGGTTGTAAAACTCCAACGCCTTCTGTGGTTGCCCGATTTCTTCGTAGACTCCACCAATATTATTTAGGGTTGTAGCTTCCCCTGAGCGATCGCTTACTTCTCTTCTAATTGGTAAAGATAGGTTGAAAAACTCTAACGCCTTCTGTGGTTGCCCGATGATCAAGTAGACTAAACCAATATTATTTAGGGTTGTAGCTTCCCCTGAGCGATCGCTTACTTCTCTTCTAATTGGTAGAGATAGGTTGTAAAACTCCAACGCCTTCTGTGGTTGCTCGATGCTAAAGTAGACTGCACCAATATTATTTAGGGTTGTAGCTTCCCTTGAGCGGCTGACTTCTCTACTAATTGGTAAAGATAGGTTGTAAAACTCCAACGCCTTCTGTGGTTGCCCGATTTCTTCGTAGACTGCACCAATATTATTTAGGGTTGTAGCTTCCCCTGAGCGATCATCTACTTCTCTACTAATTGGTAAAGATAGGTTGTAAAACTCCAGCGCCTTCTGCGGTTGCCCGATCCTAGAGTAGACTAAACCAATATTACTTAGGGTTATAGCTTCCCCTGAGCGATCATCTACTTCTCTACTAATTGGTAAAGATAGGTTGTAAAACTCCAGCGCCTTCTGCGGTTGCCCGATTTTGTCGTAGACTAAACCAATATTATTTAGGGTTGTAGCTTCAGCTTTTTTGTCTTTAAGTTGCCTATCCTTTACCAGTTTCTGTTTCAGTTTTTCTATTTCCTGCTGCCCTGAGTTTTGTGTTTGCGCTTGAGTAGGTTGAGAAATCGGTGGCGCGATCGCAATTACACCGATACTTACGGCTAATAAACCACTAAAAAGCTTGTTCGCGCTTGACACTATAGTTATCCCCTCACCAAATTAGCTAAATATATCATATCGGTCTAAAACCTGACTTCACTATGGCGATCGCACTTTTCGGACAAAAAGGACTGTTGAAAAATGATTGAGGCAACAGCACAGTTTTACTATGATTTGTTAACCCGCTTACCAGGCAGAAAATAAGGAACTGATAGGATAAAAGTAGATAAAAAAATTTATTGGCCAAGGCTGCGCGATCGCGCTTTGAAAACCACATAGTCAGTCGTAAAGGTTCTTAGAAAGAAACCATGATGAAAACATTTACTGCTGTTATTGAAAAAGATGCAGATACGAAGCTGTATGTTGGTTTTATTCCTGGTATAAGAGGAGCGCATTCTCAAGGAGAAACCTTAGATGAATTGCAAGAGAATCTCCGCGAAGTAGTTGAAATGCTCCTAGAAGATCCCCATCTTGTGATTGCGACAGAGTTTGTTGGTATACAGCAAATTGTTATTGAATCGGCATGAGCAATATCCCTATTTTGAAGCCTCCTGAAGTAGTCAGAATACTTGAGAACCTTGAGTTTGTAGAGGTGCGTCAAAAAGGTTCACACAAGCAATTTCGTCACCCAGATGGTCGTGGTACAACAGTTCCGTTTCACAAAGGACGTGATATTTCACCGACGTTATTACGGAAGATTGCAAGTGATATCGGCTTGTCTGTTGAAGAAATGTTGAACGCACGATGATGTCTAACAACACGCTTTAAAGTAAAAAAACTTTTTTATACCAGCACAACAACAAATAAATTGCCTGCTACGAATTTAGCAGACTGATAGGATAAAAGAAAGTAACAAAATAATAGCTCGATATTTTAAATTATGGCTTTAAGCAATGTCCGCGATCTATATCAACAGGTAATTTTAGAACACTACAAAAAACCGCGTCACAAAGGGCAAACAAGTCCTGTACACCGCCAGCAGCGCGGACATAACCCCTCTTGCGGCGATACGATTGAACTAACCGTTCAGCTAAACGATACGGGCGATCGCATTGAAGACGTAAAGTTTGAAGGCGAAGGCTGTGCGATCGCTATGGCATCAGCAGACTTAATGGCGGATGCTTTACGCGGGAAGCAAGTAGACGAAGCTTTAGCAATGGTGAAACGCTTTCAAGGCATGATGAAAGGTGAAGATGAGTTTCCTAAAGAATTAAGGAAACTAAATGTTATGCAAGGCGTAGCTCAATTTCCGGTCAGAATTAAGTGTGCTAACCTCTCTTGGCATACAATCAAAGCTGCTTTGGAAAACGATCAATCCCAAGCTATCAGCAACGAACAAGAGTAAATTAATTCAATGCTAAGTACAGCTACTTTTCTCACCATTGCCCAATGGGTAGGTATTACAACTTTATTCTGTGCTTTTTTAGCAGTATTAGGTTTTAGATTTCAATGGGCGGCTAGGTTTCAGCTAGTCGGCGTTACAGGCTTTTTTGGTGTACTTACGGGGGGCTTATTTGCTTTAAGCTTAGTTCCTATTATGCGAACAGTAGTACCGGGAGCAGTAAAGTTTGCTAGAGTTTACGACGCTGGCTCAAATCAAGCTGTAATTTCTGTAGCGCCTACCATTACCGAAACTGAGCTAGAAGCAACCTTGCGTCAAGCTGCCGGAAACTTGTATTCTTATGGTCGATTGGGGCGAGAGGAGGATAAACTAATTATCCGGGCTAGAACTATTATTCATCCTCAAAAAGGGATGTCAAAGCCCCTATATATCGGGCAAGTCAAGCGCAGTCTTGTAAATAAAGAAGACTCCCAAATGCAGATTGAGATTTTCCCTGATAAATTTGCTCAATTACCCAAACCTGATGCCCTGTAAAAGTCGATGAACCAAGCCTCAACTTCTGCAATTTTTACTCTTAGTGTCGCCCCAGCTAAAGTATTACGCGGCGATCGCATTCTAGAACAAGCTGGAAACGCGATCGCACATCTTGGCAATCGTCCCCTGATTGTCGGAGGCGATCGCACTTTAAAAGCTACGTTACCCCGCTTGCAGAGTGTTTTAGCAGCCCAGCAACTCGAATTTAGTACCGCAAATTACGGATCTGATTGTAGTGAGGCGGGTTTGGCGACGATGCGCGAAGCCGTGAAAGCGCATAGAGCAGATTTAATTATTGGTGTCGGTGGTGGTAAGGCTTTGGATGCGGCAAAATTATTAGCTTATCAGTGTCATTTGCCCGTAGTGACAATTCCTACTTGTGCGGCTACTTGTGCAGCGTGGACGGCATTATCTAATGTTTATTCCGAGGAAGGGGCATTTTTGTACGATGTCAGCCTCGAAAATTGTCCTGATTTACTATTGCTTGATTACGATTTAATTGCTACTGCTCCTACTTATACATTAGTAGCAGGAATTGGAGATGCGATCGCTAAATGGTACGAAGCTTCAGTTAGTAGCGGCAACTCTGAACAAACTTTGATTGTTTCTGCTGTACAACAAGCAAGAGTTTTGAGAGATATCTTATTTCAAAAATCCGCCGCCGCTTTGCAATCTCCTGGGAGCGCTGTATGGAAGGAGGTGGTAGACGCAACAGTGTTACTAGCGGGGGTAATTGGTGGGCTAGGAGGCGCAGAATGTCGGACGGTAGCCGCCCACGCCGTTCATAATGGTTTAACTCATTTACCAGTACATAGCAGCATTCACGGCGAAAAAGTTGCTTTTGGGATTTTGGTACAGTTGCGTTTAGAAGAAATGGTACAAGGAAATCAATTAGCCGCGACTTCAAGGCAACAGTTATTAAAGTTTTATACAGAAATTGGCTTGCCCCAAAAACTAAGCGATTTAGGACTAGAAAATATTAGTTTGAAAGAGTTAGAACAAGCGGCGGAACTCGCCCTAGCGCCAAAATCTGACATTCATCGCTTGCCTTTTAAAGTTGCTACAGAACAACTCCTAGCGGCAATGGTTTCGACAACTGCACCGACCAATAATAAAGACTCCCTCAATATCTGCGTCAATGAGGAAGTAAATAAATGAGTTTAAGTTGGATTAGTCCCGCCGATCGCATTCAATCACTGCCGCCTTACGTATTTGCGCGTTTAGATGAATTAAAAGCTAAAGCTAGAGAACAAGGGTTAGATTTAATTGACTTGGGGATGGGCAACCCCGACGGTGCTACACCTCAGCCAATTGTAGACGCGGCGAACGCCGCCATGCAAAATCCGGCAAATCATGGCTATCCTCCCTTTGAAGGGACGGCTAATTTTCGTCGCGCCATTACTAATTGGTATCATCGCCGCTACGATGTCAAACTTGATCCTGA
>CAJQOK010000300.1 GCA_905479905.1 uncultured Aliterella sp. | reverse complement strand
TATTTAACAGTCCGCCAAAACTATAGCTCAACTGGACAAAATAAGCGCCATCCGATTCATACAGGCTATGAAAGAGTAAACCCTGCTGTACGGGGGAAAGTTCGTAAATGTTCTCGATATTGGCTGTATTCATTAGTTAGTCTCCTCCGATGGGCGGTTAAACTTTGCCAAAAACTTATTTAAGTCTTGGGAGTTGAGTTTGGCTTGGGGAAAGTCTGAGGGCGTGTAGCCTGCGTCTGGAGGTGCTTGGCAATAGACAATTAGCGATCGCAACTTGGCTATAAAATCTGCTGCCAATTTCTCAATCGTGGTGTGGTGATGGATTTGTTGGCTGTAAGTCCAATTGACTTGTAAGCGATCGCCTACTACAACGGCAGTAATTTCTAGCAAATAATTTCGCCTTCCTTGTAGGCTGCGGTTTGCCCCAATCGACTCTGCGGCGCGTGCAAACCGCGATGATGATAATATTTGATCGGTTTGACCTAAGTAGTTAAACAAGACTTCAGCTTGAGATACTGGCAGTTTTTCCCTTGCATTACTTAGATAGCGCAGTATGCCATAATCAAATCCGCGATTGGGCAACGAACGCAGTTGCTCTTTAACAGCTTTTAAGCTATTGCCTAAATCGCTTCCTTGCCATTCCAGCCGTACAGGAAAATGAGTAGTAAACCAGCCAATAGTCCGCGACAAATCTACATCAGCAAACATTTCCTCGCGCCCGTGTCCTTCTAATTCCAGCAACAGCGAACTTTCTCCTGTCCACTGAGTAAAAACTTGTAATAGCGCCGTCAGCAACACATCATTAATTTGGGTGCGATAAGCCTGATGTATTTCTTGTAATAAAGCTTGGGTTTCCTGCTGACTAAGATATACAGATACAGTATTAGCCTCAGCTACAGTATTTTTGCCACCTGCATCATCCACAGGTAAAGCTGTCACTGGCTCTTGCAATTGTGTTGACCAGTAACTTAGTTGCGGCAAAGACTGGGAATACTCTTGTAAATGCAACGCCCATGTTTGCCACGACGTTGTTTTAGCAGGCAAAGTAATCCCCTCACCTTGACTAAGTTGCTGATAGGCAGTTTGCAAGTCTTCAATTAAAATCCGCCAAGAAACGCCATCTATAGCTAAGTGGTGGACGATAATTAATAAGCGACTACGCGATTGCCCCAAGTCAAACCACGCAAACCTTACTAGCGATTCTGCTAAATTCAAACTAGCTTGCAATTTGGTGGCGGTAGCTTCTATTGCTAATTTTTGCTCACTTTCTGGCAATGCTGATAAATCTACTGTTGTAAATACTTCCCTTTGCTGAGAGCCAATAGTTTGTTGCCAGCCAGATTCTTGTTGCTGAAAAATCAAGCGCAGTGCATCGTGATGGTTAAGTAAATGCTGTACTATCTGTTCCCACAAATCGGGGTTACTTCCGGGCGCAACTTCTAATAATAGTGACTGATTCCAGTGGTGCGCGTCGGGTTGATTTTGTGCCAAAAACCAGTGCTGAATCGGTGTAAGGGGTACTGCACCTGTAACTAATCCTTGTTCTATGGCGGTAGTTTGATTTGCAAGTGCGATCGCACCTAATTGAGCAATCGTTGGTTGCTCGAATATCTGTCTGGGAGTAAGTTTTAACCCTGCTTGACTGGCTTTGCTAACCATCTGAATGCTGACAATAGAATCTCCCCCTAACTCAAAAAAATTGTCATGGATGCCTACTTGTTCCAGGCGTAAAACTTGTTGCCAAATAGTGGTTAAAGTCTTTTCTGGAATAGTACGTGGAGCAACAAAAGTTCTAGATAATTCCGGATCTGGTAATGCTTTGAGGTCAATTTTGCCATTAGGAAGCCGGGGAATTGTGCTAATACACATTAGCGCTGAGGGCATCATGTAGTCTGGTAGCTGCGGTTGGAGGAATTGATGTATTTGGGTAAGAGTAGGCGCTATTTGTCCTGATTCAGGGATGATATAGGCGATTAGACGCTGGCGATCGCTTTTATCTTTTCGAGCAATAACAATACTGCTGCGGATACTGGGATGTTGCATTATTGCGGTTTCAATTTCGCCTAATTCAATGCGGAAGCCGCGAATTTTTACTTGTTGGTCAATTCGTCCCAAAAATTCAATATTTCCATCTAACAAATAGCGAGCTAAATCACCTGTTTTGTAAAGGCGCAATCCTTGCACGTCACTAAAAGGATGAGGAATAAAGCGTTCGGCGGTCAAATCAGGACGATTGTGGTAGCCTCTTGCTATGCCATCGCCACTAATATACACTTCGCCAGCCACACCCAAGGGAACGGGATGAAGACGGGAGTTGAGTAGATAAATTTGCGTATTTGCGATCGGACGACCGATAGATACTGGTACTGTCAGTTTGGTTGCGCTACTCCAAACAGTCCCTTCAGTAGGGCCATATTCGTTATATAAGGATGTTTGAGGAAGTAGTTGCTGATGATGGTTGACTAACGCAGGTAAACAAGACTCACCAGCGACAATAACGTTTTGTAGTGAGGCTAACTGTGCTGGTTTTGCCTG
>CAJQOK010000299.1 GCA_905479905.1 uncultured Aliterella sp. | reverse complement strand
ATCTTAAGATAGACAGTATCGCGAGTATAGTTAAAACGCTCTCGACAATAAATTTCAAAGGATTTATGCGTAGAACGATATAACCTTTTATCCCTAAGCTCATCTAAAGCCCATCCAGCTTCGCAGAACGCTCTTTCTACTTTTAATTCCAACCGATGCCGTTCTTGCTCCTCCTCTTGGGTTAATTCACCGATTTCTTGAACAGTTGTAACTCTAGATTCCATCGTAGGCGCAATTTCTGCCTTTGGCTCTACCGATTGTGCTAGTTCAAGTTTGACCATTTGATTTACTAGGGTAATTACAGGAGTTGCAGTATCATTATTTTCTGTCTCTTTTTGATAAGATACGCCTGTTACAGTGGATTCCACCTTTTGCCAATCGGAGCGCTTAAAAACTATCTCCTCAGTCGTTTCTACCGCACCACGCGCTAGTAGCCGTTCTACAGTAAAAACTTTGCCAGCTTCTTTATGACCCTCAACAATTTCTATGTGATCGCCCACCGCAATAATTTTTGCCATCGCCGCACCATCAATCTGTAGCATATTTGGTTGTTCGGGAATTTGTAATAAACCATCCCAACTGACCCAAACCTCACCCATGCCCCCAGGGGTAATTTTCAATTGTTTGACAATTCCAAGTAGGGGTGAATTAACTCGGTGGACGGGCATTTTAAGTTCAAATACAGCCCAAGCTTGTAAATTCTGACGCTTACCCAGTACCACTGCCAATTCTTTCTCTAGCTGTCTATGTTCTTTAACCTTGCTTCTTTGTCCGCGCAGGTTATCTAGGCTATTATGCAGTCGGTCTTCCTGCTTCGTCAGTAAGGATATTTCTTCAGCAACGCAAATCATGGCTGTCTCTCAAGCGAAATGATTAATTTTTTACAGAGATTTCACAGATTGCTTCCGCACCAAAAACTGGGATATTTCTACCACTTGCCGGATCGCAGAAAACCCAAAGCTCTTTACTACTACCCAATCCTTCAACCGAGACAAAAGACAAGTTCTCAACTTGTTCCAGTCGCGCATCTTCGATAGAATCACCGCCAATGCGGGAAATCGTGAAGTACAGGCGTTTGAATATCCAGTTCAGCATTTTTATTGGTATCCAATTTAATTCTCTTAAATGCAGTGGCTCCGAGCATAAGAAATCAATTAATAAGGAAGCAATTTTTTTCCTTTGAGCTTTATCAAACTGATTCATGGCATCAATTAATTTTTGACTGTCTTTTTGCAACCCTTCAGCTATCTCTACCCAAGTTGTCAGTTGCAATAGTAGTAAGACTGGATTTGTTGTTGGTGATGTTGGTGGGTCATTGGTGCTACCACCAACCGCCTCAATGTCAACAATAGTAGTGTTTTCAGCTTCTAAGTTGGTGAATTGGTGGACTAAAGCATCTGATACAGTTTGCCCGTGATCTTGAGTATTAAGTTCAATAGTTATTTCGGGAACTGCCAAATCGGTAATTTCTGATATTGGTACAAAACTACTAGACATTACCTGTGAAAGTATTTCTTTATTGGTTAATTCACCAATTTCACCAATATTTGTCTGTACTTCGTCATTCGTATGGCTTTGAGCTATTGGTGACACCACCAACTTATCACCAACATCCACCAACAGAGGACTTAGGGGAAAATATTTCATTTCACTACCTTCCCCTTCAATCCGCCCATGTCCCGCCGCCGCCAACGTTTTAAATACCACCGTGCGGATTTTCTCCGTTGCCCAACTTTTGAGTGCGTTAATTCTTGTTTTGAGAAACGAAGCATTTAGTCCCTGCTTGGATTTGGCAAAATATTTCTCTGCCTGGGTTTGGACTTTGAAAAATATCCCTTCCAGTTTTCGCGTTGGCGCGTTGTTGCCATGAATTAGTTTTTGTTGCCATAGATAGAAAGATGAAATTTCTATCGCGTGGCGCATTGTCTCACCGTCAATCGCCCCTTCAGGTAACTTGCCAGCACAAACGGCGTTAACTATGTGCAGCCACAGGGCAATTCTTGCTGCATAAGCTTCGATTTTTGCGTAGACAATCGAGAAGCCAAAGTAGTTTTCTTCCCTTTCGTCGTCGGCTAAAGTATGGTTCCAGGCTTGGAATAGCACTTTCGCCTCCCGCGTTAATAAATAGTCTTGTTGTGGTAATCCCTCTAATTGCTCGTACAGCCACTCTAGAGTCTCGGTGAAATTACTATTTGCTTTTGGAGTAAGCAAATCAAGATACCGGGGTGGTGCATCGAGAATTGAGCAATATAAAAATCTAGCACTATAGCCGCTAGAAATAAAATTTACGTCATCGCTCATTAATCGCGCTAACGTATCCCACTGGTAAGTGCCTGTTTTACTAAAAGCAGTGCGGCTTAAAAATAATCTCGCGTCGTGGCGGTCGTAGTTGCAGGCAGCACCATTGAAAAAACTTAGCTCCACTTGCAAGTCGTCTCCTTTCCCACCCCCCTTGTATTGGTTTAAGCGTTGGTAATCGGCAACAAGTTCGTCTATATATTCGAGCAGTCCGCGCGGATTTTCTTGGTGGATGCGGATTTTTGTCGAAGTCGTTACATTACTTAAAAGTCGCCGCATTCTTACAGGCGGTTTGCCCTCGGATTTTTTATCTTGTTCGTAGTCACTAAGAAGAGTATCGTAAATATCTTTGGCTTCCCCTTCCATCTTTTCCAGGGGGTAAATTACTTCTTTTTGCGGTGGTGTTTTGGCTTGCCCAGAGTGGTTAACATTTGCCGTCCAAAATATGCAGTCCTGGGTATAGCCGGACACGGGATCTATAACGATCCTGGCGCTTGTACCAATCCTGGAAGCACAAGAGGGCAAGAGAGTATTAAACAGGTACTCTGGTGCTGTAGGCATCGCACTTGCTTTTGCTATCAGTGGTTCGGCAAGGAGAGGATTGAGATATTTTCGGATATCTAAGCGCTTGCGACAGTTCTTAATTATCGGCGTAAAAGATTCAATGGCGGCAACTACTTCGGTTGCTTGTTCTCCCTCACTCTGAATAATTCGGGCAAGGTTTTTAATTTCATTGAAGGATTTTCTAACATCGGCGGCTAAGTCCATTAATGCCGCAGTTTGGGTTGACTCGGTTTCGTAACTACTTAAAATGCGTTTTATGCGATCGCATAGGGTTATTCCTGGCATTGAACTTGGCTGCTTATTACTGCTAGGACTAAAACCTTTGAAAAGAGTATTGTCTTTGACATGATTCTTCCAGTACCAAGCGCGGAGACAGTTTTCTACACCATCAACAGTACAGCTAGGCGCGGGATTGCTCTTAGCCGCCGATGCCCAAATTGATTCAGTTTCTGATGCTGGCAAAGGGGGAGAGCAGCGAGTGCTGTAATTTTCTAGTAGTAATTGTGGATTGCCATCAAAACTTTGTCCAATGGTTTGTAGGTAAGAAGCTGTACCGATTAAGTCACGGGCTAGTTTAGCCCCGCCAAAATTACGCCCACCTTGAGCGCAGCCGGATTGGAGTAAATTACGGGATTCTTTAGATAAACAAACTTCAATCGGTACAGTTTGGGGTACA
>CAJQOK010000298.1 GCA_905479905.1 uncultured Aliterella sp. | reverse complement strand
ATTTGATTTATCAATCTTTTGTCTTGCTTGTGCTAACATTCCCGGAGAAATATCTATGCCTATTACCTTACCTTCAAAACCAACTAACTTAGCAGATGCGATCGCTACATGACCTGTTCCTGTGGCAATATCTAAAATATTCTGACCAGAACTAACTTGTCCATACTCAACAAGACGATGGGCAATCTGCAAATGCCAATCATTCTGATCATAAGTTTGACTTCTCCCAGTATATAAGTCTGCTATTTTTTGCTTGTATACTCCTAAATCAAGTTGTCTTTCCATTAGCTTTTCTGCCACGAATACGACTTTTTTAGATTATTCAACACAAAATTAGCAACCAGGTAGTTACATTTTATGCAGTAATTATCAGCATCATTTATGGAAAAGTCCGGTTTTTAACGCAAAACAGTAGATAAACTATAGTTTTTTGCTTTCTGGGTGTGAGCAATAAAACTGAAAAATATAGTAAGAACTGTAAATTACTGTTGCGGAAATCTCAAAAACCTTCAAAAATTGTCTAAAACACAATTAGAGCCTCTATCTAAAAAATTTAAAACAGTCCTGGAGAAAATATTTATGGATAAATTACGCAAGTATCGTTTAGCCTGCACTTTAACCTTTGGTGATATCTACGGTCAAATTATTGTTTGGCTGATTACCATTACCCTTAGTTTGGCTTCAGCAATGGCGCTCATGGGAGCAAGAAGACCTTACTATGCCTTGGCTACTGTGGGACTAATTGTATTGCTATCTCTGCCATTTTTGCTGTTTGCCTTCGTCACGACATTGTTTAACCACATCGAATTAATTGCCGTAGATGCTCAAACTCAGTACGAGCCAATGCCTGGTAATGTAGCAAATCAGCGCCCAGTAGAAGCAACAACTTAAGTAACCAAAGATAAATTTTAAAAAAATCCTTGCCTTGTGGTGAGGATTTTTTATTGAGTCAAAATGTAAAGAACAACTATTTGTTTTACTTATGCTAGATGTCGATGTAATTATTATTGGTGGTGGGTTAGCTGGATGCCGCGCAGCCGTCGAGATTGCCCGTACAGACCCTAAGTTAAATATTGCAGTTGTTGCCAAAACTCACCCCATTCGCTCCCACTCGGTAGCCGCTCAAGGGGGAATTGCTGCAACTTTAAAAAACGTCGATGCTGCTGATAGTTGGGAAGCTCACGCTTTTGATACGGTGAAAGGCTCTGATTATTTAGCCGATCAAGATGCGGTAGAAATTCTTACCCGCGAAGCGCCAGAAGTTGTGATCGATTTAGAACATATGGGGGTAATGTTTTCCCGCCTTGATGATGGACGCATCGCTCAAAGGGCTTTTGGTGGACATTCCCACAACCGCACCTGCTACGCCGCCGACAAAACGGGTCACGCTATTTTGCATGAATTAGTTAGCAACTTGAGACGCTACGGCGTACATATTTATGATGAATGGTATGTAATGCGGCTGATTGTGGAGGACGAAGAAGCCAAAGGCGTTGTCATGTACCGGATTTTGGACGGTCATATTGAAGTAGTCCGTGCCAAAGCTGTAATGTTTGCCACTGGCGGCTATGGACGGGCTTACAATACCACTTCAAATGACTACGCTTCGACGGGTGACGGGCTGGCTATGACGGCTCAAGCAGGTTTACCTTTAGAAGACATGGAATTTGTGCAATTTCATCCTACAGGGCTTTATCCGGTGGGTGTGCTAATTTCTGAAGCAGTGCGGGGGGAGGGTGCGTACTTAATTAATGCTTTAGGCGATCGCTTTATGAATACCTATGCCCCTAGTCGCATGGAACTTGCCCCTCGTGATATAACTTCGCGGGCGATCGCTCGTGAAATTGCTGCTCATCGCGGTATTAACTCTGATGGTAGCTCTGGAGGTAAGTTTGTGTACCTCGATTTGCGCCACATGGGGGAAGAAAAAATTATGAGTCGGATTCCTTTTTGTTGGGAAGAAGCCCATAGATTAGTCGGAATTGATGCGGTACATCAACCTATCCCAGTACGCCCGACAATTCATTATTCTATGGGTGGGATTCCGGTAAATACTGATGGCAAAGTCCGCAGTGGCGGAGATGGATTTATTGATCGCTTTTTTGCGGCGGGAGAATCGGCTTGTGTGTCGGTACATGGCGCTAATAGACTGGGGAGTAATTCGTTATTAGAATGTGTGGTTTATGGGCGGAGGACGGGATTTGCGATCGCCGAATTTGTCCAAAATCGCAAATTACCTGTTGTAGATGAGCAGCGTTATGTTCAAGGAGCAACTAAGCAAATGCAGCAATTAGTCGCCCAAGAAGGAAAGTATCGAATCGATCAAGTTCGCCAAGCTTTTCAAGATTGCATGACTGAGCATTGCGGAGTTTTTCGCACAGAAGCAGTAATGCGCGCTGGTTTGCAACAGTTGCAGCAAATTCAACAGCAATACCAAGAGATATATTTAGATGACAAAGGAAACTGTTGGAACTCCGAACTTGTAGAAGCTTTGGAATTGCAAAGTTTGCTCGTTGTGGGGGAGATAATTTTAACTTCGGCTTTGAGTCGCACCGAAAGCCGAGGCGCTCATTGTCGTGAAGATTACACTGAGAGAGACGATGAGAATTTTCTTAAGCATACGATGGCTTACTACTCCCCCGCAGGCATTGATATTCAATACCGCCCCGTAACGATTACCATGTTTGAGCCAAAAGAGCGCAAATATTAGCAGGTTGCACCCCTAATGTAGAGACGTTCCGGTGGAACGTCTTACTTGTATGTGGAACGTCTTACTTGTATTTTGAGCAAAGCCATAATTAGGGCGTGGTAGTAGGCGATGGGGATGGAGTAGAAGGTGCAATCGAAGGAGTAGAAGGTGCGATCGCTAATTGTTGAATTTGCGCCTTGTACTCAGGAGGTGCGAGATTAGCGGCGGTTTCAAACAATGGTTTTGCTTGGTCATTTTTACCTTGCTCTTTCAAAATGCTGGCTTTGGCGAGTACGGGGCGAAAGTCTTTGCTATCTAAACGAGTTGCGCGATCGTAAAGAGAAATCGCCTCATCGTAACGTTTTTGCACTGCTAAGACGCTACCTTTAGCCAAAAAAGGACGGATATCTGTAGAATTTGTGGCGATCGCGCGATCATAAGTAGCGATCGCTTCGTCGTAACGTTTTTGGTTAGCGTAAACTTCCCCTAAAAGCAACTGTACAGTAGTTTTGTCGGCGCTTCCAGTTGTTTTAGTCAAAGTATCTTGCAAAAAGCTAATCGCCTCATCGGGGCGTTGTTGCTGCAATAAAGTTAGCACTAATCCTTGTAAGGCTAAGTTATCGGTGGGGTTTGTTTTTAATATTGCCCGATAAGCATTTTGTCCCCCAGCAATATCTCCCGTTCTGACTTTTGCTTGGGCAAGGAGCAGCGTATATTGGGTTTGAGTGGGGTTTAAGGCTGCCAATTTTTCAATAGATGGGATTGCTCCTTTAACATCCCCTAATTTAATTTTCGCATCGACCAATCCTTGTAAAGCTGTCTGGTTTTCGGGTTCGCGCTGCAAAACCAACTCAAAACCCCTTACTTGGTCTGTTAATTGCGATTTTTGGGCGGTAGGCGTTTGCCCAGAAGCTAGCGGTGATGCTGTAGGGGGC
>CAJQOK010000297.1 GCA_905479905.1 uncultured Aliterella sp. | reverse complement strand
GTAGTAGCAAGTAAGTTTGTAACAATCCGGCGTACTACTTGCGCCAATAACCAACCTACACCTGCAATTAGCACCGCAGCTAAGATATTGGGCAAAATTGATAAAATTTCACTAACTAGGTTTTGCACAGGCTGTAATGCTTGCTGCAAACCTAAAGTATCCAAAATTGGAATCAGAAATAGTAAAAAGATGAACCAGTATAGGGCATTGCCAATCGTATCGCTAAGAGATAACTGATTTGGCGCTTGAGTCGTACCCGCAGGTTGTTGATTTACTCGCTCATCTAACCTTGCTGCTTGCAATCCGCGTGTAGTTATCAGCTTAACTACCGTTGCTACTAACCAAGCAACACCTAAAAATATTAACGCCCCTAATAATTTTGGTAAAAATCCGGTTACTTGATTAAGGAAATTACCAAGAGGTCTTGAGACTACTTCTAGCTGTAATGTTTGTAGAACTGCTACTACTGTAAATAGGATAACAATCCAAAAAACGATACTACCGATTAATTCTTCGACTTTGGGCAAATCACCGCGATCGCTACGACCCATTACACTAGCGGCAATGCGATTATCAATGCTAGTACGATTAAGAAGTCCCTTAATTATTGCTTTGGCAATAAAGGCAACAATTAAGCCAATTAGCAAAATTGCTACGGCTGCAAGCAAGTTAGGGATAAATGCTATTAGCTGTTGAAGAATATTTTGGGCGTAATTAACACTATTTTCTACTGCTTCCCTTGGTTGCGTTACATCTATCCCTGGCGTTTGCGCTAACAATTGCTGAGTCTTTATTGATACATTTATACCTATGATAGGTATGATTTCAGACAAATTTATATTCATGAGTTTTCTAAATTAAGATTGCACACCACTAAAAAAAATCTTTTCATTTTTTTTACAAATAACTCCTTACGTTGACCAGTAATACAACACAATATACTTCTATACAGAGTTATAATGAAAAAGATGATTACACATCTATCTTTGTAGATAAGTACAGTCAAAAACTATGTTATTTAGTAATTTTTTGTAATTGGGAATACTTAATAAAAAACGTTTCTAACATTTATTACTAAATATCTAAGTAATTTTATTAAGTAGCTATGTCATCTCAGCAATTTGTTCAATCAATCGAAATTAATGCTAGTCCCCAGATAGTTAAGCATTGTATAGGCGATCGCATACTAATGCACAAATGGTTAAACCCAATGTTAAAATGCGAACCTGTGGGCGAATGGAGTACCGAAGTAGGCAGTCGCAGCAAGTTTATAATTAAGATTCCTATAATTAAACCAACTCTTGATGCGGTAGTTAAGGAACAAAAACCCGGCTTAATTGTGTGGGAATTTACAGGGTTTTTTCAAGGATGCGACTTTTGGGAATGTAAACCAACAGCACAAGGGACACTGTTAGTCAATACTTTTAAGTTTGAAATTCCTAACCCTATGATTCGCTGGGGATTTAATGTATTTGCGGCTTCTTTAACAAAAATGGATATGCAAAGTCAATTGCAACGGCTTAAACAGGTTGCCGAAACCAGAGTCTAGAGACGCGGATCTACAGGTTCGCTTTCTAGTGCCAACACCCCAAAGACGCATTCATGGACGCGGCGTAAAGGTTCTTTTTTTGTAAAACGTTCTAGCGATTCCATCCCTAGCGCAAACTCTCGCAGTGCTAAAGAGCGCTTTCTAGATAAACCACGCGATCGCAATCTTTCCAAATTCTCTGGTAATGTGTATTCCGCACCGTAAATAATCCGCAAGTATTCCTTACCTCTACATTTAACGGCAGGTTGTACCAAACCGCGATCGCCAATAGGTGCAAAATCCAACGGTTTAACAACAATTCCCTCTCCACCAATGCTAGTAAGTTCTTCCCACCAAGCAACCCCGGTAGCAGTGTCATTAACATCTACTAGCTTATAAGCCGTTGCTAGTAATAATTCTGGTTCGGCTTTACATAGTTGCGCCAGAGTTTCCATATGCCAAACATGAGTTTTATCGTTGTGAACTTCTGCTTCTGTTGCCAAAATATGAAAGGGTGCAAGTTTCAAGTCAGCTAACGATTCAACTTGCCAACAATAACGCCGATAAGCCTCAACATACTGCGCCGCCATCTCTGCACGGTTTTGATAATGAGTTAAGAATGTCTCCATTCCGTTTGTGCGTTTAGCTGCCATTTCTAGGGCTGAAACCGCCTGATTGAGGGAAGAATTAGCTGCACTACCTACCGCCGCATATTGACGCTGCAAGAGTTCCTGAGCCTTCGCTGACCAGGGCATTAATTCGCAGTCTAAAGCTACCCAACTTGTATTGAATTGTTCCCAAAAACCAGATATTTCTAAAGCATTTTTCACCTTTGCTAGCATTTGGCTTTCAAGTTCAGCATCGTTAAAAAATTGCCTTCCGGTGCGGGTGTAGCAAATCCCAATTCCTTCATCGACTACCCCAAAACGCTCTCTTGCGGCTTCCTCGTCACGACAAATAATTACTACTGCACGAGAACCCATGTGTTTTTCTTCGCAAATAACTTGAGAAACACCTTGGTTTTGGTAGTAGGTAAATGCTTGAGATGGATGTTCGAGTAACCCTTGCTGCTTGGAGGTTTCACAGGGTGACATTGTAGGCGGAAGGTAGATTAGCCATTTGGGATTAGCCGCAAAACGACTCATAACTTCAATTGCTGCGATCGCATTTTCTGCCCTAATACTAATTCTGCCATGAGTGCGAGTTTCAATAACTCGCTTACCCAACACATCGTCTAAATCTAAAACATCGTCTAACTGCTGTTGAGTAGTTAACAAGTCTTCTGTAGGTAAAAATGGCTTAGTTGATTCGCAATAAACCTGTTGTGCAGTCACCGATACTAACTCTTTTTCTGGGTAACGTAAGGCAGTTAATTTGCCCCCATAGACACAACCTGTATCAATATCAATCGTACCATTGAGCCATTGCGCCTCTATTACTGGAGTATGCCCATAAACAACGATCGCTTTTCCTCTATATTCTGCTGCCCAATCGTAGCGTACAGGTAGCCCAAAATCATCGGTTTCTCCGGTAGTTTCGCCATACAATGCAAAATCTCGTACTCTACCCGAACCCCGTCCTTGTAAGGCTTCTTTCATCCCTGCATGAGCTACAACTAAGTTACCATCATCTAAAACGTAGTGACTAATTAGAGAATCAAAAAATTTAACTGTTTCTTGAGAAAATACTTCGCGCTTATCATCGGGTAAAGCATCGATTTCGGCGAGAGTTTTATCTAATCCGTGCGTAACTTTGACATTTTTTCCTTGCAACGAACGCATTAGTTTCATGTCATGATTGCCGGGAACGCATAAAGCCGTACCTGCTACAACCATATTTTGCACCAGCGCCAAAGTATCTAAAATCCGGTTTCCTCTATCTACCAAATCGCCCAAAAACAGCGCTTTTCTACCTTGAGGATGAAAATAATTTTGTTCTGGGGATATTTCGTAGCCTAGCTTTTGTAATAGTGCTTCTAATTCATCACAACAGCCGTGAATATCTCCAATAATATCAAAGGGGCCATGTTCAGTTTTGCGGTTATTCCACAATGGTTGACGATGAATGCTAACTTCTTCAACATCTTCAACAGAATTGAGAATATAGCTATAGCGGAAACCTTCGCGTTTGAGGTGTTTCAAGCTTTGACGCATCGATTCTCGTTGTCTTCGCACCACATGAACGCCAAAATTACGGTTTGGGCGCTGCTGGTTGCGATCGTGACATAATTGTTCTGGTAAATTGAGTGCGATCGCAACTGGCAAACAATGATACTCTTTCGCTAGTTCCAGTAAGTGTTTGCGGTCTTCTTTTTGGACATTGGTAGCATCAATTACCGTCAACTTTCCGGCGGCTAATCTTTTGGCGGCGATGTAGTGAACAACAGCAAAAGCATCTTTACTAACTGCTTGGTTATTTTCATCATCGCAAATCAATCCTCGGCAAAAATCAGACGATATAATTTCTGTTGATTTGAAATGCTTTTTAGCAAAGCTAGACTTACCAGCGCCAGAAGCACCAATGAGGACAACTAAAGATAGTTCAGGTATAGTAATTTTCATATATTGTTATTTAAAACTTGTAATTATTATTTTTTAACTAAACTGCAATCTTCTCCGAATGAGCAAATCGTTTAACTCATCCTTACAACTAGGTATTTTTGGTAAATTGCTATTTTGAATAGCCTCTTTTAATTCATTACATAAACGCTCGTATTCTTGCTGATTAAATATTAGATCGATGTTTGGTAATACTGCTTTTTCTACTTTTTACTGCTAAATACTGCCATTTGTGTAGGTGATCCCACTTCGGAATCTTCGTCACCTATAGGCAAAAACTGCACTGTATAACTAAAGTTTTCTGCTACTTTATTCGCCCATTGTTGAAATTCTAAGCGCGTCCATTCAAATCTATGATCTTTATGACGCAACTTCCCCGCAGGTAAAGACTCAAACTTGATGTTGTACTCTACATTTGGCGTTGTCACGACTACCGTATTCGGTTTAGCAAATTCAAACAGTACGCGCTCAAAAGCCGCCAAACGAGCTATATCTAAATGCTCAATTACTTCTACTACTGTCGCTGCATCGTACCCATACAGGCGCTTGTCGCGGTAAGTAAGCGATCCTTGTAGTAGTTTAATGCGATCGCGTTGCATACTAGGCATACGCTCTAAATGCAGTCTTTCACTCGCAATTTCTAAAGCGCGAGAAGATACATCTACCCCGACAATCTCAGTAAAACTTTTGTCTAGTAGTAGCTCTTTTAAAAGCTTTCCCTCACCGCACCCCAAATCTATCACTTTAGCCGCTCCGCACTGCTTTAGTACCGCTAAAACCGCCGCTAATCGCTGTTGATTAAGGCTAAGGCGTTCCTCAACTATCTCCTCTTGTTCGGTAGTATCGATATTGTCTTCTACTAATTGAGTCAAAGCCGAGCGCACCAAGCGCCCAAAACGTTTTAAATAACGTTTAGTAATCAAATTTTGTTCGGGATGCTTGGCTAACCACCCTTCGCCATGACGCAGCAATTTATCAACTTCATCTTCACCTACCCAGTAGTGTTTCTCATCGTCCAACACAGGGATCAAAACGTAGAGATGAGATAAAAGCTCTTGCAACGGGATAGTATGATGCAGTTCAACATTGTAGTAATAACTTTCGCCCCACTGGGGAAACTTATCATCTAAAATAGTGCGATCGCACTTTATTATGTAACCTAAAGGTGCAAACAAGCTCTGCAATAAAGCTTCACCCCCACGAGAAGGAACAGTAGTAAGCTTTACAACTAAAGGTATAGGTGTCTGCGCGAGTTCTGGTTTATCTTTGCAACGTCCAGCCAAAGCACTCCCAAATACTTGAGCAATCGCCACACTCAAAAATGATGATGCCACATAAGGGCGATCGTTTACATATTGCTCTAAACCTTGACTACCCTTCTTTCTCACCAATCCTACCGGATCTACATCTAGAAGCAAAGCGGCGATACAACTATCTATACTTGCTTCAGGGTAAAATACGTGGGCTTGACCAAAAGATAAACTAAAAGACTGTAGTTTATCAGGGTGTTTGTGCAACAAGTAGCCTAAATCGGTTGCAGGTTTATGGGTAGTTGCGATCATTAGCAGCATTGGTTGCAAAGATAATACTTTAGTATTTATTGTAACCTTAATACTACAAAAACACTACAAGTATAGATTGTTTTGTTGACTTCATACCTAAGAGAGAATTTGAGACAACACTTCAGCCTAGTTAAAGAAATACAATAGAAACGACTATTAGGAACGCTGGGTGCGATCGCGCTAATTATGTGTAGATTATTAGGCTATATCGGCTCATCAATTCCCTTGGACTATATTTTGTCCAAACCAGAACACTCTTTGATCGTCCAAAGCTATCAACCGCTCGAAATGAACTCAGGAGTAGTTAACGCCGATGGTTTTGGCATTGGTTGGTATCACCCCGAAAAAAATACTGAGCCTTTCATTTACAAAAACGTGATTCCGATTTGGAATGATGTAAATTTATCTAGCTTGGGAAGGTATGTAGAATCAGACTGCATCCTAGGATACGTCCGCAGTGCAACCGCCGGACAAGCGGTGGATATGAGCAATTGTCAGCCGTTTAAGTTTGAACAACTGTTATTTATTCATAATGGTAAAATTGACAACTTTAAACAAACTCTCATGCGTCCAATCAGCGAGT
>CAJQOK010000296.1 GCA_905479905.1 uncultured Aliterella sp. | reverse complement strand
TTGGAACTCAAATTGCGTTCCAGCAAGCCTTTGAGATTTCGCTGCTTATGACGGCTTTGCTTGGGCCAATAGCGATGGGATGTTCCTTACTACCTGTAGCTGCAAAACCATTTGTTGCTTGGCTAACAGCACTTTTTTCTATTGGCATTGCCAAGTTGTCCTTAAATATCATGATCGGGGTAGGGGCAACTTTGGTAGCTAATGCCGAAGCTGGCGACCACTTTTGGTTTTTAGTTTACTCGGCTTTCATGGCTCCGGTGTTGGCATTGTCTTTAGCGGCTGGTGGAGGAATGGCAACTTGGAGTTCAGTGGTAGCAGGTCAAGAGCAAGCAACAGGTCTAGCAGCGGATGCGGCAATGGCTGTTGCCACCAAGGGCAGGAGTTTAGCTAAAACCTAAAACCCTAACAAAAACAATAGCAGGAGAAAAAAGATGCAATTAAGGCTGGCTAAGGTTGATAAAGGTGACTTGCTGCATTTGTTTGTACTGGCAACGGCAGGAGTACAGGTACTATGTTTAGTTTGGCTTAGTGCTAATACCCTAGCCATGTATCGGATGAGTAACAAACCCACGCCATCATTGGTACAGATGAGTGATGGCAGACCGCTAAGAGCGACACCGATAGGAAGCACTGAGCGCACTCCCGCGACTATACAGCGCTTTGTAGGCGAAACATTTACTTTATTGTTCAACTGGTCGGGTACTTTACCGCCTACTACCCCTGAAGAAATTCAAAATCCCAAACCAGACCCAGGCAAAAAACTGGCTAAAGCCTCAAATCCT
Organism: uncultured Aliterella sp.; assembly: GCA_905479905.1. Taxonomy (GTDB): domain Bacteria; phylum Cyanobacteriota; class Cyanobacteriia; order Cyanobacteriales; family Chroococcidiopsidaceae; genus Aliterella. Next base: position 1,963 of record CAJQOK010000296.1, on the reverse strand, counting down.
ATAGCAACAGCAAGCTGGCAAGCTGGCTTTGGGCTTTCTGAAGACTTTAGAACTCCATTTTTGGCAAAAGTTGCCGACCTTACCCCTAGAGAGGTCTTTACAGGGAGTACAAAAGTAGTTCTAATTACTCGTCATTTGTCCGAGCCGCAGTCAATTGAAATCGGGAAATGGAAGATGCAGGTAGTTGGCGACTTAGTGTTTTTTAACGCTCAAGACAATTCTGGCAATTCTATTCCCTTTAACAAAGAAGTATTTATTCGTTCAGTTGAGGCTCCTAGCACTCCGTTAGGGGAACTAGCAACGGACTTGGAAAAAACTATTTATGGCGTTCGACAGGCGGGTTTAGAAATTTACGCAATACGGGAATTACAAAGGGGAAACTTATGAATTCAAATGGTAACGGACATCATAACGGGCAAACGACAGAAGTTGCTAATCCCAGCCGACTAGCTACCTTAGTTGGCTTTGAAGAAAATAGTTCATCAGAACCAAATTCAACTTCAGTCGTAGAACCTCAACCAACTAACCCTCAATTGCCTCCAGATCCGGTAACAGAGGATAACACCGAGTTTAGCCCTGTCCGTCGATACAACACGGCAAGAGTTGCTTGGAGTAAACCTGGTAACAAGGCTTTTTTTGTTATGTCTTTGGCTTCAGTTGCAGCTATAGCTGCTTATCTGTTGCTCAGTAATTTAACTAAAACACCTCTAAAGCAAGCCGCACAGCCATCTACTAAATTAGAGGAATTTCCACTTCCAGAAGAAAAACCAGAAGCAGAGACTGGCAAATACAAAACAGAAACGGCGCTAGGCGACCAGGCAGTGGCAATAAACAAGTTGAATGAAAAAAATAAATCCCAGTCAAGTCCATCACCAAAATCTGTCCAGTCCCGACCTGTTAGACGTTCCTCGGAAGTAGCACCACGTCCAGTATCAAGGGCAAGAGAGGTGACACCAAGACAAGTAATCTCGCGCACTCCAATAAGATCGCCTATATCAAGAGAGCTAACACCAAGACAAGCAATCTCACGCCCTCCAATGAGATCGTCCATACCAAGAGAGGTGACATCACCTGTATCGATTCCCAAAGCAACGCCGATTCGTACCGAGCAAGTTAAAGATCCGATGCAAGAGTGGTTAGCAGCATCTCAGCTTGGAAGCTATGGTTACTCCCCTACGAAGGAAAATATAAATAATAATGAAAACGAGGAAGTATTAGCTGATGAAAATGAGGAAACATTAGCAGTAAATTCTGAAAGCTTGCCCCAAGTAACTAATCAGCCAGTAACTGAAAACGTAGATGTGGCAGATAGGCAGTTACAAGACACTAAGCAAGCCACGCTGCTTCGATATCAAGCAGAGGAATACCCCATACTGCAAGAAATGCCGCGCCAGTTTATCTCCGCCGGGGTCAAAGCTAAAGCAATCTTAACTACTCCCTTAGCTTGGGACGAAACCGAAAAATCAGCAAACCAAGACCGTTTTATTGTTGTCCTTGCAGAACCCTTGATAGCTATTGATGGGGAAGTCGCCCTACCTGCCAAAACTCAATTAGTTACTCAAATGCGGAGTTTTTCAGAAAGCGGCATGGTGAGACTGGTAGTAGTAGCTGCCTTAGTTGAGCAAGATGGAGAGTTTGTAGAAATTCCTTTACCCAACGATACTATCCAAATTCGTGGGGTAGAAGGTAAGCCGTTAATGGCTAAGACACTACGCAATAAGTGATCGCAAATTTTTGGTAGAGATGCAAGTCAATTTGTAATTGGCGCAGTTCAAAAAGGTGCGGAAATTTTCAACCGCCCACGTTCTCAATCTACTTTTGGTAGCGATGGTATTTTCTCTAGTTCGACAGAAAATAGCGATCCAAATCTTTTAGCAGGAATTTTAGAAGGTGGTTCAGAGACATTACTGGACAATTTAGAAGAGCGCAATGATAGAGCGCTAGAAAAAATTGAGAGTCGCCC
>CAJQOK010000295.1 GCA_905479905.1 uncultured Aliterella sp. | reverse complement strand
GATTTTTACCTTTGTAAATAAGCTTGATCGCCCTGGACGAGAACCCCTGGAATTATTAGACGAAATTGAGCAAGAATTAGGCTTACAGACCTATGCTGTAAATTGGCCCATTGGTACAGGCGATCGCTTTAAAGGTGTATTTGACCGCCGCAACCAGCAAATTCATCTCTTTGAACGTAGCGCTCACGGTAGCCGCGAAGCAGTTAGCACGGTGATAGATTTGGGAGATCCGCGCATTGAACAGCTACTAGACCAAGACTTATATCATCAATTTAAAGACGATTTAGAGCTAATAGAAGGCATTGGGCCGGAGCTAGATAGTACGTTAGTCCACCAAGGGAAAATGACCCCAGTGTTCTTTGGTAGCGCCATGACGAACTTCGGCGTAGAGCTATTTTTAGATACTTTCCTTGATTACGCGCTCAAACCTGGCGCTCGTAATAGCAATTTGGGAGAAATGCAGCCTACTTACCCAGAGTTTTCGGGGTTTGTATTCAAGCTACAAGCCAATATGGATCCCAAACATCGCGATCGCGTGGCATTTATTCGCGTCTGTACGGGTAAGTTTGAAAAAGATATGACGGTGAGTCATTCCCGTACTGGGAAAACAATTCGCTTATCTCGTCCGCAAAAATTATTTGCTCAAGATCGAGAGTCTATTGATTATGCTTACCCCGGTGATGTGATTGGTTTAAATAATCCTGGCGTATTTGCGATCGGCGATACTATCTACAACGGTCAAAAATTAGAGTACGAGGGGATTCCCAGCTTTTCTCCCGAAATCTTTGCAAGTCTTAGAAATCCCAACCCTTCCAAATTTAAACAGTTTCTTAAAGGTGTTTCAGAATTGCGCGAAGAAGGTGCGGTACAAATTATGTATTCCGCCGATGAAATGAAGCGCGAACCGATTTTAGCGGCAGTAGGACAACTACAATTTGAAGTCGTACAGTTTCGCTTGCTGCAAGAATATGGTGTTGAAACGCTGTTAGATTTATTACCTTATACTGTAGCTCGTTGGGTAACGGCAGGTTGGGAAGGTTTGGAAAAAGCCGGAAGATTGTTTAATAGCGTTACCGTCAAAGATAGCTTAGGACGACCAGTATTATTATTTCGCAATGAGTGGAATTGTCAGCAGGTAGAAGGGGATTGTCCAGAATTAAAGTTAAGTGCAGTTTCGCCACTTCTTTCCAGTCAACAGTCTAATAGTTAAGCCTAGAATTTTATAGCGAAAAGTCCTCGCTTTTCGCTACCAAAATAGCAATTTAACTCCTTTTACCTACCAGCATTGTTAACCCGCTTGTAATTAAGGTTAAAACAATTGAACCAATTAAAGCTGGGACAAATCCACTAACGACAAAACCCGGTGTCAGCGCACCCGCCAGCCAAATTACAATGGCGTTGATGACAAATAAAAATAAGCCAAAAGTTAGTAATGTTAGCGGTAGAGTTAAAATCACTAATAAAGGCTTGATAATAGCGTTTACTAGCCCCAAAATAACGGATGCGATCGCGGCACTAACAATATTGGCAACGAAAAAGCCTGGAACTATATAAGCTGTAATCATCAACGCTGCGGCTGCAATCAACCAAGTAATCAAAAATTCCGGCATCTACTGTTTCTCTCAAAATTGGGTCAAAAAGTCTTGTAAGCTTAAAAGCATCATTCCCACCTCAATAGTTAAAATTTTATATGTGGCGGCAATTTACAGGCTTTATTTTGATATTAGTGCTTTTTTTTGGGGCAATGCCAGCCCAGGCGACAGATTATCCACCACCATTGTCTTTTAGTAACGCTCAATTAAAAGGGCGGGATTTTTCCGGTCAAACTCTAAGAGCGGCAGAGTTTTCTAATGCTAATATGGAACTTGCTAATTTTTCTAATGCAGACTTGCGAGGCGCGGTTTTTAGTGCTTCGGTGATGACGGGCGCTTCCTTGCATGGGGCAGATTTGAGTAATGCTATGGTCGATCAAGTAAACTTAACCAAAGCCGATTTAGGCGATGCAGTTTTAACAGAAGCGCTGTTACTACGGGCAATTTTTGCTGATGTTAGTATTACCAATGCTGATTTTACCGATGCAATTTTAGATCGGGCGCAGATCAAAGAATTGTGCGCTAAAGCAAGTGGTGTAAATTCAAAAACTGGGATTGAAACTCGTTACTCATTAGGATGTCGATAAAGCGCGTTGGTGTAATTGGTGGGGGACAACTAGCACTGATGATGGCTATTGCTGCCGAGAAGCTAGGTGTAGAATTAGTTATACAAACGCCAGGTCAAGACGATCCAGCCGTAGCGATCGCCCAATCGACTATTTTTGCCCCTATAAATGATGCCGCAGCTACAGCTACCTTAGCGACGCGCTGCGATGTCGTTACCTTTGAAAATGAGTTTGTCGATTTAGCAGCTTTAGCACCCTTAGCCAAGCAAGGTGTATGTTTTCGTCCAAGTTTACAAGTTTTGTCGCCTCTATTAGATAAATACCACCAGCGCTGTTACTTACAACAAATTGGCTTACCTGTGCCTAAGTTTGCCACTTTAGAAGATATTTCTGACCCTTGGCAGTTTCCTTTGGTATTAAAATCTCGTCGTCATGGCTACGATGGGCAAGGTACTTTTATTGTTAAAGATGCTGATACCTTACGTCAGTTAATCAATACAGGTGAAAAGACATCCTTTTTAGTTGAGGAATTTGTACCTTTTGCAAAGGAATTAGCCATAATTGCTGCGCGATCGCCCAATGGTGAAATTGTTACTTATCCAGTAGTTGAAACTCAGCAAAAAAATCAAGTTTGCCATCGCGTCATCGCTCCGGCGGATATTAGCACAAAGCTTACTAACCAG
>CAJQOK010000294.1 GCA_905479905.1 uncultured Aliterella sp. | reverse complement strand
GTTGCAAAGGTCTGTACAGTTGCGAAATGGAACGATTGTACCCTTGGGCTTTTTGCAAGTATCGTTGCTCAAGCGTCTGCGTCAATCGGGGAGTACAACTTCAGGGGTGATTCATTCTCGGTACAGCAAGGGAGAATTGCTCAGAGGTGCGTTGCTAACTATCAATGGCATTGCGGCGGGAATGCGAAATACTGGTTAAAAATTGTAGAGACGTTGCACCGGAACGTCTCTACGAATATTTACAGCGATCGCTTTTACCGTACTTTATTCAAATCTAGAAAAAATCCTGGCAAGACATCCTCACCGTTTAATGTATTTAGTGCGTTTATTACTTGTATGCTTTGCCCTAAGTTAAGGTAAAACCTTTAAGCACTGGGTCATACCTAAAGATAGTTTTGCCAGATTGGCAGTGGGGATTCATGACGCTGGCTTTCAGCCCAAACCAATAGCCAGAATATTAGAAGTGTGTCCCCACTTCAATCTTGAGTAGCGAAACTTTGATTCGTTTCTTCTATAAAGTGTGACTTGTTCTGTTGAAACTGTCAGATGGATTCCTTTAAGGAATTGGTTAGCAAACTCTTAATCCGTCGTAGCGCTTTCCTTTTTTCAGAGTGTAGGGTTCGGTACGTGCTTTACGAATAGTCATACAGGCTGAATCTGCCCAAAAAGCATAGGATATCTTAAAACTCATATCCCGGCCACATTTGTTTCTTACCTCAATCTTACGCTTCTCTATTCGCTCTACCTCTAAGCATTGTGGTGGTCTACTATCAGCCCCTAAACTTGGGATGGTACTGATGAGTAATAGAGAAATCGTGGTAGTAACCGTGACAGCCATACGACTTATTTTTGAGAGATTCTCTTTGGCGTACATATTTTTCCTCTACCTAACTGATTGGACTCCAAAAACCTTTCGGGTTTATGAGGTTCGTAACCTCCTACTTATCAATCGGAACTTGGTTGCAAAACTATGAAAACGATTTCAAAAGCGATCGCCCTATAAACTAATCGAATAACCTCTTGAAGTAAATAGCCTTCAATCCAGGCAGGGGTAAATTCTCTCAAAGAGCCTGAGAATATCCACAGCTATTGATGCTGAACATCTGAGCGATCGCTATTTGACTAAAGCATTTTCATAGTTTCCCGATGTCTAAGCGATAGAAATATAGAGCTAACCAACAAAGTCCTTTAGACTTCGTTAGTTAGACTTGACTATCTCGTGCCGCCTATGTCTTTTTCCGGGTTAAAGCAAGTTTCTATGGATGAACAGGACGAATACCTACGCCAAATCATTGCAGCATTGCGCCAGCACCCCAATGGCAGCCGGGAGTGGCGAACAGCTATGAATCAGTTGCTCAGTTATGTTCAGCGTCTACTAGAATTAGCAAAATGCTCTCATCCTGATTATCCAGAGGTATTAAGCGAGACTTTAACTCTAGTTAGCACGCAGATTCAAGAATTTCAGCCTTGTTATGATTCGCTTTCGAGTAGTTTGGCAGGCTGGATCTATAAAAAACTCCGCCATAAATACAGAACCTTAGAGTTGTATCGAGCCAATCCTTTTGTCACCTTGTCACTTGATCGTCCAATTGGGTATGAAGAAGACCCTGGAGGGACTTTAACCGAGCTAATACCCGATCCGCAGCCGTCTACTATTTGGGAGATAGAAGCGCAAATCGAGCAGTGGCAGCAACAGGAAAAAAATGTCAGCGTAGGTAACAAAATTTGGCACTACATCGAGCAAGATCCACAAAGGAGACTGCGCTCTTGTCATCCACGTCAAAACCCTGAGTGCAACTGCCAATTACTCAGCCAAAGAATTTTATTAAAAAACCCGCCCGATAAATTGCCTGAGTTGGCCAAAAAATTCAACATTCCTTACCAAACCCTTGTCTCCCATTGGAAAAGTAAAGGATTACCCTTATTACAAACCATTGCTCGTGAATTAGGATATTAACTCAATCCCAACCTATGATTAATCAACCAAATCTCTCTTTAATAGTTCCACTTAGGCGCGAAGCCCACTGTTTGGCGAAACAATTTGCCACTCAACAAGCAACACCCCACAAGGGGAAACAGGTTTATTTAAATACCCTAGCGGTTTACGCCGTAAATAGTTACCTCAAGTGGCTGCAAATTGAAGCGGATATTCATCAAGGTCATAGCTGGCTTCCTAATTTGAGAGCTTTATTTAACGTCGCCGATCTTGTTTTACCTGGTGTTGGCAAATTAGAGTGTCGCCCCATTTTACCGGGGGAGACAGCTTGTAACCTACCGCTTGAAGTCAGGGAAGACCGAATTGGTTATGTAGCAGTTCAGTTTGGCGATCGCTTAGACGAAGTGCAATTGCTAGGATTTATTAGAGCTGTTGATATTTCTATTGCCTCAGAGCAAATATTAATAGCAGATTTTCAACCCCTCGATACTCTCCTTGACTGCATCCCTTCTAAGGTTGTTTCAGAACCTATGTTCGCTGCCAGCAAAACGTCAGTGAACCTAAACCTTTGGTTACAAAACACCTTTGAAGATGGCTGGCAGACTATCGAAGCAATGCTGAACGCAAAAGCCGCCAATCTAGCTTTTAGGGATAGAAATATCGAGCAGTTTCCAGAAATTGACGCTCTCGATCCGTCTGTTGGTATTAGCGCTGGTAAATTTATTGACTTGGGAATGCAACTGGCAAGTCATCAAGTTGCCCTAATTATCAAAATAGCGCCTTCATCGGAGGATGAATTAGATGTACGCCTGCGGGTTTATCCAACGGGCGAGCAAATATGTCTGCCCGCAGGTTTGGAACTAATTGTATTAGATGAA
>CAJQOK010000293.1 GCA_905479905.1 uncultured Aliterella sp. | reverse complement strand
CTGTTTTTGTCCTCCTGAAAGCTTGGAGGGGTAGACATCAGCTTTTTCACTTAAACCAACCTTTTCGAGTAATTCCATGCCTTCAGTGCGCGCTTGCTCGTGGGAAAGATGCTTTACATTTAAGGGTGCATACATGACATTTTTAATTACAGTCATGTGCGGAAATAGATGAAAATGTTGAAACACCATTCCTACATTTTGCCGAATTTTCATGATGTCAGTTTTCTTTGCTGTCAAATCGACATCATTTATATAAACTTTTCCAGAAGTTGGCACTTCTAGAAGATTCATACACCGCAAAAAGGTAGATTTTCCCGATCCTGATGGCCCAATAATTGCTACAACTTCTCCTGCGTGAATTTCTGTAGAAATACCCTGTAAAACTTTGAGAGTACCAAAAGATTTGTGTAAGTTGTCTATTTTAACCGCTAACTTAGAATCACTATTAAACTTGCGATCGCTAACTACTCCGTTGAAGTCTTCGTTCGAGTGCATAGCCCCCCCAGGTTAAGCTCATAACTAATAAATAATATACAATGCCTGCAAATAGTAGAGGTTCAAAATAAATATATTTTTCTGCTCCCACAATTTGAGCGCGGCGCAGTAAATCGGCTACACCAATTGTTGACACCAAAGCTGAATCTTTTAGTAAGGCGATACTTTCGTTTACCAAGGCTGGCAAAATATTTTTTAATCCTTGCGGCAAAATGATATCTTGCATCATTGGTTTGTAAGGAATACCTAAAGACAAAGCCGCCTCTGCTTGTCCTTTATCTACTGCAAGTATTCCCGCTCTAATTGTTTCGGAAATATACGCCCCAGAATTGAGAGTAAAAGTAACTACCCCGGCTAATAAAGGCGGGATATTATAGCCTATTATTTGTGGCGTTGCATAGTAAACTAAGGCAATTTGCAATAATAGCGGTGTGCCTCTAAAAACCGATGTATAAGCATTTGCAAACCACTGTAAAGGCTTGAGTGTCGAAATTTTGAATAACGACAGTATCACGCCCCAAAGAAAGCCAAAAAATGCTGATATTAGGGTGAATAATAAAGTTATCTTGATCCCGTCAATAATATAAGGAATGCTAGAAGCTATTTTGCCAAAACCAAAGCCAGAATTGGTAGGAGTAGCAACAGGATTACCATTATTTTCAAACCATTTTTTGATTAATCTATCAATTTCACCGCTTTGTTTCATTTGCGCCAAAACGCGGTTAAAATCAGCTACTCGCGTCGATCCTTTGGGAAAGGCGATCGCACTTCCCGCTTCGCCAACATTGGGGATAGTAGTAAATTCTAAGTCGGGATTATTAGCAATAAAACCTTTAGCGATCGTATCTTCAATAACTGCCGCTTCTATCCGTTTTGCTTTAACTTCTTGGATAATTTCTGAAGTTTTGTTTAAGGATTTGAGTTTAACATTTTTAAATTCTTTGGCTGCGGTTTCTTGAGTTGAGCCTAGTTGTACGCCTACTTCTTTACCGCTTAAATCTGCTGGTGTTTTTAAATTGCTGCCCTTTAAACTAACAATTGTGTTTTTTGCTTCGTAGTAAATATCAGAAAAATCAACGTTTTTTTTGCGCTCTGCTGTCGGTGTCATTCCAGCCATTGCAAAGTCAGCACGTTTTGATTGCAAAGCCGGAATTATACCATTAAAATCTGTATCTGTAATTGATAATTCTAAGCCAAGCTCTTTAGTAATATATTTAGCAATATCTACATCAAAGCCAATGATTTCATTGTTGCCTGAAGCTGTATCTCGAAACTCATAAGGTGGATAGTCAGCAGACGTAACCATTACTACTTTTTGGTTATTTGATTGCGCGATCGCTTTTTCTATTAAACTATTTCCACTAATAATACTCAGGGCAACTACTGCAAAGAGCGCAATTGCAACTATTGTTTTTTTTCTTATTATTGTTAGCAATTCTGATGCACCGCCTTTAGTAAGTTAATCAAAGAAAACTGGTGATTTTTAGCTACTACCTTAAGAAGTATTTAATTTAATTTTAATCATAATAATTTTAGAAAATAAATGAAGTTCTAATTACACCAATAACTACATCAGGGTTGCGCGAATCATGATTTGGTGCAGTCAGCCAAAAGAAACCAGGAGTAACAGAAATATTGTCATTTAACTGATAGCGATAAAAGGCTTCAAGATGCAAACCACTATTGCGATCGCTTCTACTTTGCACGCCGTTTTCAATCGGTAAGCCGATAGCATTTGCTAAAGCATCGTTGCTAGTGTCTGTAAGCCTTGGTTGCATCCCAACGACAACGCCACCTAAATTACCTTTTTTGCCTAAATCTGGGAAAGATAAAGTTACAGCATAGTTAAAAATACTAGCATCGCCTTTTGTACCGAAACTTCGTGCGGCGGTATAACCAACCCACCCACCTAATTCAAAGCCGCTACCAATCCGATAATTAGTTTGGATTCCGTAGCCATTACCAATTACTGGGCCTGATCCAATTATTTTTGCTGCATTACTTCCAGCTAGAGTATCAACGCCATTGCGAGGCGAATAGGAGTTGAGGTAAAGAAAACTAAGCTTTAACCGACTTCCGCTATATACCAATTGCCCAAAGGCGCTGTAGCCACCGTTAAATAAACCAGAATCAGTACCGGGGTTGTTGGGTGCGCCTGTAGAAGAATCTTCGCCAAAATAGCCCGCATCTAAGCTCAAAGTTTTAGTTAAGCTGTAATTAGCGGCAATACCTGCTTGATTACCTAAAGGAAAATATACAGGGTTTACTTGACCAAAGTTAGAAATTGCTCCTGTTGCTGTATCGATAAAAGGACTAACTGTATCGGTGACGTAAGAAGGATCGATTGTGTTGGCTTCTAGATAAATTTTGAGCTTTTCGCCGATAGGAAAGCGGTATTCTAGCTGGCTGAGTCTAATTTCACCGTTTTGAGTTACGCTGCTAGGAGTAAAACGAGTTTCATTAGAAACGCCGCCAATTGCTACTTCAGGACTTCCGCCAAAGGTTGCGCCAGTATCAAATAATCTTAAATTAGTAGATTGAAACCGAGTGCGTAAACGATCTTCACCAGTAAAGCTAGTATTAAAGTCTAGTCGGAGGCGATAACCAAGAGTAGTGTTATTAATAGAGTCGGCGCTATTACCAAAAGCATCGCCAAGGTAAGTAATTACTTCACCGTTAATTTTAGTAGTGGTGGAAAATTGGTTAGATTCTAATTCTGCTACTTGCACTTCTACAGTATCAACTCTACCTCGCAAAGCAGTAATTTCAGTGGTAAACTCTTGTTGCAATCGCTGCAAACTAACTAAGTCTGCTTTTGTAACTAAGTTAGTTGTTGAGGTGGCAATTAATTCGTTAATTCTGTCTAAACAGGCATTCAAACCCGCCGCAAATTCGTATCTTGTTAAGGCGCGGTTTCCTCGGTACGTGCCATCAGGATAGCCTGCAATACAACCGTAACGCTCTACTAATGATTGTAATGCTTGAAATGCCCAATCGGTGGGCTGTACGTCGGACAATTGAGAAACAGATGTTAGTTGTTCTAAACCTTTTGGTACGGCTTCATTTTGGACTAGGGAGTTATTACTTATTTCTGCTTCTATTAGGTATTCTCCAGCTAAGACAATATCACTGGACAAAATAATTGCTAATATAGCTGTCCATAGCCATAGGTTGCCTAAAACTTTCGTCACGTATCACACCTAATTTTGTCTCAACACTAATTAGAGCTAAATTTTTTTAGAACTTCGCCCATTTAACACTGAATGTCTGACAAAATATACGATTTTTACCGAGTCAAGTTATGTATTTAATAATACTAATTGCTCTAATGGAGGGAAAAAGTTAGTTAATGTTTGCTAGGTGTTTTCAATACTGTCATGGAGAGTTCCCGCTACTGACTCCAATTCTCGATCTAAAGTTTGCCAATGAGCGTGAACTATAGCCTGATATACCCCCAAACCACACAATCCGAGGTAAACCCCTTTATAAAATCAACTCGCAAGCGCGATTTTTAAAATGCTGGTGACAGCTTTCTAGAGACGTTTCAAAACTTGAAAAGTTAAATATTTCAACTCTGTTAATTTGCTGATACACTTCATCGGTTGGAAATACTTGCGTGGTATTTTCAACTTGTCCCAAAACGATCGCCTCTGTTTGTGGATCGTAACTATTTAGCCGCCGATCTATTTGCTTTCGCACCATTTCCGCTAACTTAGCGTACCAGTGGGGAAACCTTCTACTACTGCCTATCAAGGGTTCCAGCAATGGTAGTTTTAAAATATTGGCTTCGCTGATATACATTAGTTCTGGATCTTCTTGTTCCCACGAAGGAGTAAGCGCCACAAAGCCGCGTCCCTCCTTTTGCCAACCTTGATAAGCAACGTAGCCAATAGTTTCATGATTGGCGATCGCATAATGCCGATACAGCAAAGCTGGATGCAAAACCAATATGCTGTCTGCATTATCGTATTCTGGTCTAACTATTGATACATCCGGTGTTAAAAGCTGTTTATAAAAGTGTTTGCTAGTTTTTAGTCTGTACTTGTTAGTCATGGGTTTTATTGTGGCTTATAACTTTTGACAGTTGCACTAACTCAAAAATGGTTTATTCAAATACGCAAGCTGAATACCTATTGGATTTACTTTCTTTACATTTGTTTACATTTATTTACGTGCTAGTATAAATATATACAAAGTTAAGGTTGAACCAGGCATTTAGGTAGAGCTATAAGCTGTATGCTCGACCTCATCAAAAGCAAAGTATCCATTCCAACTTGCTATAGAGAAGGCATGATAGACTTAGATCCGCTTAAGTTCAACTTAAATAATTCATTGCAGCAAAAGGATTTAGAGCTAATCCAAGCACTTAAAACAGGTGAAAAATCAGCACTAAGCAAGCTTTACGATCGCTATGGCTTACTTGTTTATGGCTTGGCGTTAAAAATCTTAAAAAACGCTCAAGAAGCAGAAGATTTAACCCAAGAAGTTTTTGTAAGTCTTTGGCATAGAAACACCTATAATCCGGCACGTGGTTCTTTGAGTAGCTACTTAATAGTAATGACGCGATCGCGCGCTCTTGACAAATTGCGATCGCGATTTTCGCGCAATAAGTTTCTCGAACGCTGGCGACAGACAACAACTCAATCATTTTCGCGCTCGGCTTTTGAGCAAGTTGATCTATGGGATAGTTCCCAGCACGTTCAATCCGCGTTAGCACAACTCCCAGAGCAGCAGCGTAAAATATTAGAGATGGCATATTACCAAGACCTCAGCCAGTCAGAAATTGCCAAAACCTTAAATATCCCTCTTGGGACAGTGAAAACATCGGCGCGTCAAGCCTTAAAAAAACTTAGAACAATCTTATTTTATTTAACTCAATAGTTGCCCTATGAAAGAATCTTCACCCCCTCAAAATTTAGAAGACCTAACTGTGGGCTATGTCCTCGGCAATCTATGCTCTCATGAAGCAGAGGAATTTAAACAGCTTTTGGCAGAAAACCCTAAGTTACATCAAGATATAGCACGATGGCAGGAAGTGTTAGGGCTTTTACCTTATGCTCAAGTTCAAGCACCACCAACCCATCTACGCAACGCTATTTTGGCGGCGATAGAAACGCCTTTATACATTGCGCCCATATCAAAACCATTAGTTTTACCTTGGGCTAAAATTGTGGCGGGAACGGCGGCAATTTTAGCCTTAGCGCTAGGTTTAGACGGCTATAATTTACGGCAGCACTACAGCCAATCTAGTCAGGTAATTGGTGTATTGCAAGGTGATACAACGCATATTTACTCTTTAAAAAGCAAAGAGCCAAAATCAAAGGCTGTGGGTAGTGTATTTATGGATTTTGAGGCAAACAAAGCAGTTATTGCTTCGCAAGACGTTCCTCCTCCTCCCGCAGGTAAAACTTACTGGCTTTGGGCGGTAGTTGATAATCAAACGATACGTTGCGGACAGTTTAAGGGTGGTTCGAGTGGTACAAGTTTAGCTCAAATATCTATTCCTGCTAATGTGTATGACGAAAATTCAGAAATATCGCAGTTATTTGTCACTATAGAATCAGCCGCACCAACACACCCAGTTGGGCAAGTAGTTATGATCGCAGCTTCTTGATTTTCCAGACCTTATTTATACAAAGTGCGAAGCCCGTAACCGGGCGCGCTTGCGCTATCGCACGGGGCAATTTCCTTGTCAAGGCGGTTATTCATTCCTATAGTTGCAACAATGATTATCTTTAAAGAAGCAGATCGGTAAATTTATATGATTTCTTTGTCTCCCCTACTTCAATCTCGACTCTCTACCCCGCTTAAAATTGGCTCTTTAGAAGTAAATAGTCGCGTCTTACAATCGCCATTATCAGGGGTGACCGATTTAGTATTTCGGCGTTTAGTCAGGCGCTACGCTCCCGATTCGATGATGTACACCGAAATGGTAAATGCTACGGGGTTGCATTACGTCAAAGAATTGCCAAAAATCATGGAGATTGACGAGAGCGAAAGACCAATTAGCATTCAACTATTTGATTGTCGCCCCGATTTTTTGGCAGAAGCGGCGGTAATGGCTGTAGCAGAAGGTGCGGACACAGTAGATATTAATATGGGTTGTCCTGTTAATAAAATTACTAAAAATGGGGGTGGTTCTTCTTTACTGCGTCAGCCAGAAATAGCCGAAGAAATTGTCCGCTCAGTAGTCAAAGCTGTAGATGTCCCGGTTACAGTCAAAACTCGCATTGGCTGGAGTGACAATGAAATCACGATTTTAGACTTTGCTAAACGCATGGAAAATGCGGGGGCGCAAATGATTACTGTTCACGGACGTACCCGCGCTCAAGGCTATAATGGTGCGGCAAAATGGGAGTGGATACGCAAG
>CAJQOK010000292.1 GCA_905479905.1 uncultured Aliterella sp. | reverse complement strand
TTCATATAGCAAGTCATAGTGTCTTTAATGGCACGGCGAACCGTACATTTTTACAGGCTTACGATCAGCAAATTTCTTTGAAAGAATTTGAAGAAATAATGCGTAAGCGCAAAAGCTCCATTGAATTATTGACTTTAAGTAGTTGCGACGCTGTAGGTGACAATCGCTCTATTTTAGGACTTGCAGGGGTGGCGGTTCGCAACAAAGTAGAAAATGTGTTAGCCAGCCTGTGGTCTCCAAATGATCAGGACACTGTATCACCGATAGAGGAATTTTATCGCCAAATAAAAAAGCAACCTAATATTACTAAGGCGCAAGCATTGAGAAATGCTCAGATATCTTTAATTTCGGGTTCACATCCAGCAGTTTGGAGTACGTTTGTTTTAATTTTTAAGTAAAAAATTATTTGACTAAGTAGTATTTTCCCTTTTCATAATCTTTGATATTACCTTAGATATCACAATTACAATGTTATTGATTAGTGTAAACAAGTTTTAGTTTATTTATGGTTTCTTCAATTGCTGCAAGACTTCCAGGAATAATTAGACCATAATAATCAAATGTATGTACTTTATTATTTTTTACTGCTTTAAGATCGTTCCAAAACGGTTGTGACTCGTAGTATTCAAGTAACGGATCACCCTTGGTACTGATAACAATTAAAATCTCTGGATCTGCAATTTTGATTTGTTCGGGAGACAGTGAAGTAAAACCTGTTCGAGGGCTTGAAGTAATCTGCTCGTAAGTAAAACTATTGATACCGATTCGGTGTAACATATCACCTGTCCAGCTATCTTTGTTAGGCGCTAGTATAGGCGATCGCGCAGCTAAAACCTTGGTTTTAGAAGTCGCAATTAGTTTGCTTCCCAACATACCTTGATATCGTTGCAAAAGTGGCTTTGGAGCAGAATTTATAAAAGTTGCCAAAGTTTTAGTAAGACTTTCCAGATGCGACCAGCTATCAGTATGAGTCAGCAACGTATAAATGCCTTGTTGCTTTAACTTTTGAGCTACACTGTTATGAAATCCTATTGACTCAACAACTAAGTCTGGCTTTAGCGCGGCAATTTTCTCTAGGTCTGGTGGCATTTGTCCCTCGCTGATTGTAGGAATTTGCTTAAACTTTTCCTCTCGGTCGAGCAGGCGAGTACCAGGTCTGCCTACTAATTTGCTTTGGTCTAATCTAAACACTATATCTGCCGCTAGAGAATTACAGCGGTTATTGACTGAGTAAGCCACAATTTGGTAACCAAAGCCAGTTCAGACTAATCGGAAATCGCTCCTCATGCCTGCTTCCTTATCAGTTGATTTACGGCAACGAATACTCGCCGCCTATGACGCGAAAGAAGGATCAAGGGCGGCAATTGGCAGAGCGCTTCAAGGTGAGCTTATCTTTGATCAGAGATCTGAGACGACACAACCCGTGAAACGGGTACAGTGAAGCCTAAGCCGCATGGGGGAGGAGCGGTGGCGCTCATTAGAAAAGAACACTTACCCATTGTTGAAGCCTTGGTCATAAATCAACTAGATGCTCTGCTCGAAGAGTTGTGTGAACGCTTTGCCAAACAAACAGAGGTGGTAGTGAGTGCTTGGGCGAAAGGGCGAGCCGTAATCGCTGGCTTAAGTTAAGTGTCAAAAAAAACTCTGATTGCATCAAGGCAAGACACTCAACGCTTCTTGGATTTACGGTTTGCTCATCGTCGTCGCCAGTTGCGTTTCACCATCGAAGAGCGCAATCTGGTCTTCATTGATGAAACGGGCATTCATCTAGGGATGACTCGCACTTATGGTCGCGCGACCATTGGTGAACGCTTGTATAAGTGCGAGGTTCCGGGCAATAGAGGCAAGAACATCTCGTTAATTGGTGGCATGAGTATTGATGGCTTGATTGCCACGATGAGTATTGCCTTTTGCGTTAATACTGACGTGTTCTTATTCTACATCCAAGAGATTCTGATTCCTCAATTGTGGGTAGGAGCGATTATTGTGATGGACAACCTGCCTGTTCATCATGCCTTAGTGGTACCAGAGGCAATCGAGGCGGTAGGCGCAGAAGTGGTGTTTTTGCCACCTTATTCCCCCGACCTTTCACCAATTGAGCCAAAGTTGGTCATTTTCAAGCAACTTTTGCGCTCGGCTAAGGCTCGAACTGGTGAAGCACGCAGACCTTGCTTTAACCAGAATTATCAACGAGTGCATTTCTGCTGATGATGCCCTCGGCTGGTTCGCTCACTGTGGTTTATTCATTTGAAAACTGCTGTAAACAAAACTTAAAAGTTTTAAAGTAACTTGTGAAAAATAAAATATTTTTACCTAATTTTATTCATCAGGTGCTTGAACGGAGCTTAGACATCTAGATTAATCTAGCAAATTTCCACTAATTTGTTGAATGGTAACGAACTCACCTAGTAGCTCAATACCTAGGTCTGACAGTCTTTGTAGGTCTAACAGGGGGCATAACTATTTTCAGGAAACTCAGCTAAGGTATCAGCGATCGCATCAACAATTAAATACTCTTCAATAACACTTCTCACATAAATATACCTACATAGTACGGCTCTTAATGCAAGCCTGTTTTGGCTACTTAGACGTTCTAGAACGTCTAAGTAGCTTGATTCTAGCTTTAAGAAAATCTGAGCGTCTCTTCTTACTGAAGAAATACTTGCGAAATAGTTTAGCGATCGTCCCATAATTGTTAAATACTATTTAGCACAATAGCACAAATATCCTAAACTTCCATAGCAATGAGAGAATGAGAGGAAAGTTTTGAGAATAAGTTAATTATGGATAAAGAAAAACCAGTTTTTGTGAGAGCCAGAGTTTCGCAGAAACTCAGGGCAAAGTTTAAAGCAGCTTGTGCCTTAGAAGGAAAGGGGATAAATGATGTGTTAAACGAACTCATAGAAAAATGGCTGGAAGAACATGAAAGACCCAGGGGAAAATAAATTAAAAATTAAATTATTCGCAAATCAAGGCGTAACTTCTATACCTTCAGCACTACCTATTTGGGGGGCAAGCAGCGTCTTGACTCAGCGCGGCGACTTGCTTTGGCTTACAGACGTTGAAGGTAAACTTTGCGGTGCAGCGCCCGAAAACGATCAAGCAGCAGTAAACTTTTGGGTGACCGAGGATTTAGAAAGGGAGTTCTTAACCTGCTCTTGCAGATACGGCAGCCCTGAACGTAATTGACACTTTTGATATTCGTGCTGCCTGCCTGCACCTAATATATGCTGCCTATGCAACAAAACTTGACAAACCTTGGGAGCAATTTGAAATTGATGATCGCCAGATAGAAGAATATTTAGGATTGAAAAAGCGTACTGATAAAAATAGACGGCAAAAATTAGCTTTAATTAAAGAGATCGCCCAGCAACCATGTAAGATTACAACTTACGTGTCATGGAAAAAACAGGGTAGAAAAAAAGGATTCATTGTTGAAGAAGGAAGACTTTGGCATTTGCTTGGGACTCGCTATCACTATGAACAAGACTTATTTGGTGGTAAAGAACTCGTCGGCATTACTTTTACGTTACGGGCGGGTCTATGGGCGAAGTATTTTTTAAATAAATAAAATCGCCCAGATATATATAATCAAGGCACTCTCCCCAAATTGTTGCTAGAAAACGTCACAAGCGTATGGCAACATCATGATCTGGCTGCTCGTCTAATGATCTGGCTGCTATTTAAAGCTGACTTTCAACAACTATTAGTCGTACAAGACTTGATGACGATAGCCTATGGGGAGGAAAAAATTGTTGGGGCAAAAAAAGAGCGACAATTACGCAAAAAGCTTTCTAATTGTTGGGACGAAGACTTATTAGTATTGCAAGAGCGAGGCTGGCACGTTCAGTTTCATGACAAAACTTACCCTCATCAAATTAGACCGTTAGGCTGGGGAAGAAATGATAGTTCCAGACCACGTGGGTTTTTCAACCAACTTTTATTAGGTCAAATCTGGATTAGCCCCCCAATTTTCGATAAGTCTGGGGCGATCGCCAGCGTAAAGAAAGTTCCTCAGCTTACAACTCTAGAGGAAACTATTGCAACTCAAGAGCAACCCAAATTCAATGGTGGCTTAGTTAAGAATCTTAGGATGCAAAAAGGTTGGAGTCAAAGAAAGCTGGCAAAATTGACTGGAATTAGTCAGGGGCTAATCTCGTTAATCGAAAATAACGAGCGCTCAATCACCTGTGAAAATCGAGAAATTATTAGAAAGGTGTTAGAAAGCATGACATAGCTTCTGAAATGCTTATTGTAGAAACATTCGCGCTTAATTTGCTTGATGGCAAAAATTGATTACAAACTACTCTAGAACCCCCTACCCATAAATTCTAGAACCCCACCCCCAAAAACCGATATTGAATAACGGTAAACCAATTATTTCAGCCATTTACTCTTTATTTTTGTAATCAATTTGATTACAAAATAGACTGGGAAATAGCTAACTTGCGATTTAAGCATCTGGTATATATAGGAAAGTTCCAATACAAAAAGGAGGTACTTGCAATCTCTAGACTAAAAAAGCACCTTTAGGTTACTATAAAAAGTAAGTTAGAGAAAGGAAGTAAATTTTTACCTAAAAATTCTAAGGTGTATATTAAAAACTCCTTCCCTTTATGAAAGATTGAAAGGAGATGAAGGACAACAAAACTAAAAACTTAGAAATTGCCATGATCGCAAATTCTCACCTATGGCGTATACTTATTTCAATTAAATAAATTTTGGTGAGGTGGGGAATGTCTGTGAGCGCAGACGTTATCATCCCTCCCGCCGGAGCCTCGACCCAATCACTTACAGGAGGTCAAGACGTGATACTTATAATAGTATTGTGCAACTTTAGTATGCCATTTGGCAAGTTATTTTCTAAAATAATTTCAAGTTTACTCTGCTCAAATGCCTTAAACATCAGCAGCATAGGAATTACAGCCACTTCTATTTGCGTGGAGGGAGCTTCATGACTGCTGCCGTCAAAAAGAAAAGTAAGTTTTGCCTGTTTGTCAGACGAGAAATAGACGACGTGAGAGCAAGAAACTTATAAATTTCGCATCTACGCCAAAGAAACCGCGAATTAGCCCAAAAACAACTAGCCTACCTTGGTTACACCTCGAATGAAGTATTTCTACGCTTTTTCTACCACTCAAATAATCCCAAGAAAAAAGAGGATAGAGGACGCAAGCTAAACAATCTGGACTGGGACTAATTCGCATCTTACCAACAAAATGAGCGCGGCACTCATGTAGTAGTTAACGGTGCTGGCGGCGGACATGAAGATAAAGATATTAAACAATGCGCCGCTATTTTTTGCGAGTGGGACGATAGACCCATTGAGGAGCAATTGTTAATATGGGAAAGTTTGGGATTTTTCGAGCCAACAATGACTGTGTATAGCGGTGATAAATCCGCTCAACCTTACTGGGTATTCGATAAGTCAATAAGTGTAGATTGGTGAAATTGCGGAAAGTTTGGGAAACGGCTCAGGCCTCCCCAAACCTTTTCCTGAAGGTGAATTAACTAATCAAGAAATACTTTCACAGGCAACGTCTAGTAGCTTTGTACCAATATCAGAAATTACCGATTTGGCAATTCCCGAAATAACTATTGAACTTAATGCTCTTGATCACGGGCAAACTGTATTAGATACGAGAGTCCACCAATTCACCAACTTAGAAGCCCAAAGCATTACTATTGCAGACGTTGACTTAGTTGGTGGTAGCACCAATAGTCCACCAACATCAAACCCAGTTTTACAACTATTGCAATAGACAACTTGGGTAGAAATAGCTAACTGGTTGCAAAAAGATAGTCAAAAATTAATTGATGTAATGAATCAGTTTGATAAAGAGCAAAGAAAAAAAATTGCTTCCTTATTAATTGATTTCTTATGCTCAGAGCCA